>JAENVU010000384.1 GCA_016650415.1 Acidimicrobiia bacterium | reverse complement strand
GAGTACCGCGCCGATCCCACCGGCGCCCGGCTGGCCGGGTCGCTCCCGTTCCCGCACGACTCGCCCGTCGCGGTGGTGGGCTGGCCCGACGTCGTGCGCGACGGCCTCGCAGAACGCATCGACCTCGAACTGCTCGCCGTGCGCTCCGGCCGCTCCGATGCGCAACTCTCGCGACGGCTGCGGGCGTCGGTGCAATCGGTGCGGGTGATCGACGAGTCGGAGTTGCTGGTTCTGGAACCCACCCATCTCGTGGTGGTCCCGATGGTGTGTGGCGCGGGGCGGGTGTTGGTCGCGCCGGGGACCGAGGAGCTGGTCGATGCGGCTCGCTCGGTGGGATCGAAGATCTGGTTGGTGGTGCCACGCGGATACGCGCTTCCGGAACGAATGCTCGAAGCGCTCGAACGGGCCACCGAGTTGGCCGACGACGATGTGCCCTACGCCGAATGCCCGCCACGGACCTTCGACATGGTCGTCGGTCCCGATGGGCTCGAAGGTATCGGTGTCCTCGACCGGCGCGCCGATTGTCCGCCTGCTCCGGAGCTGTTGCGGGTCACCTGAGCCATCCTCGGGTCGACCCGCCCCGATCGGACCGGGGTGCATCGGATCAGGGTGAGTCGGATCAGGGTGCGTCGGGGGGCGGGGACGGCGGCGGTTCGATCGCGGGACGGTCGGCCGGATCGGGGCCTGCGGTCCCGCGCACGTCGATGACGCGGCCGTAGACACGTCCGGTCGTGCGGGTGGCGCGGTGGTTCTGAGCCCATCGGCGCGGCAGGAAACGCATCGCGGGGATCAGCAGCAGTACGCCGATCGCATCGGTGACGAATCCGGGGGTGAGGAGCATCGCCCCCGCGGCCATGATCAGCGCCCCGTCGACCAGCTCGGCCGCCGGGATCTCGCCGGCCCGGAGCTGCGCCTGCGCTCGTCGCCAGGCACTGAGGCCCTCCCGCTTGACGAGGAACCCCCCAGCGATCGAAATGACGATGAGCAGCAGAATCGTCGGCAGGAATCCGATCCATTGGCCGACCTGGATGATCACGAACAGCTCGATGAGCGGCACGACCACCAGCGCGAGGATGAGGAATACGAGGAGCACCCGCCCAGCGTAGGGCTCGGACTCCGGCCGGGTTACGCGTTGAGGGTGAGCACGGTCGGTTCGTCGTGGTCGGTGAGATCGTGCGTGCGGCGGAGATCGTCGATTCGATCGAGCTGGCGGACGAGCTGCCGGTTGCGTACTCCGGACAGCTCGTCGTACGCCTTGGTCACGGTATTGAGACCGCGGCCCAATGCGTCCATCTTGTCGGCGAAGGCGTCCCACTGTTTGGTGAAGTCGCCGAGGACCTCGAGGATCTCCGATGCGGTGCGCTCCATCCGGAAGTTCTCGACGGACTGTCGCACCACCGCGAGCACCGCGAACAACGTCATGGGTGAACACATGATGATCCGCTCCCGCAATGCTTCGTCGAGCAAGGTGGTCGCGTGCTCCTGGACGAACGCGTACAGGGCCTCGTTGGGAATGAACAGCAGGACACAGTCGACACTCGACGGGGAGCCGTCGGTGTATCGCCGACTCGCCAGCTCCTTGACCTTGGCCCGCACGTCCTTCAGGAAGTCGTCCCGGTACCGGACCTGTTCGAGATCGGATTCGGAGTTGACGAACCGGAGGTAGTTGTCGAGCGGGAACTTCACGTCCATGTAGAGAATCGCGTCCTGCGGGAGCAGGAAGGTGAAGTCGGGAATCCCCGGCCCCGAATCGACCGACTTCTGCTTGCGGTACTGCACGCCTTCGACGAACCCGGCGAGCCGGAGCACGTCTTCGGCCATGCGCTCGCCCCATTGGCCGCGGGTCTTGGAGCTGGCGAGGGCCTCACGCAGCCCCTGGGCGGTCTGGGCCAGTTCGGCGATTCCGGCGCGTTGCTGCGCCAACGCCCCCGAGAGTTGGTCGATCTTCGCGCCGCGCCCGGTTTCGAAGTCCCGGACGAGATCTGTCACCTTGCCGAGTTGCTGCTGCATGGTCGTGAACTGCTGCGCCATCTGGCTGCGTTCGTGCGCAAAGGATTCGCCGGCGCGGGTCCGCTCGGCGTCCATCAGTGCTCGGTTCGTTTCGATCAGGTGCCCGAGTGCCGCTTGCTGTTGCTGGGCGGCGGTCCGGGCGATGCGGTCGGCAAGGTCCTCCGGGTCCGGGCCGGCCGGCGCCTGGACGCGTCCGCGTTGGACGACGACGGCGGCGGTACCGGCCGCCGCGCCGATGGCGATGACGATGAGCAGGGCGACGAGCAGGATGCTGATCATGGCGACACCGTCTCACGAGGGTGCGACCACGGGGTAGGAAATACTCGAAACGGACCGGATGCCGCCAGTGGATTCGGCGTTCTAGGGTGCTCACCATGCCGTGGGATCCCGATCGGGAGCTCCCGATCAAACTCGGACCGTGTTCGAACGGTGAGGAGCGACCGGTACCGCTCGGCCCGGTCGAACTCGAGGCGATCCGGCGCACGCGCCGCGACGCGGAGTCGTTGGCGCGCCGGCTGGGGATGGATCGGCGATCGTTTCTCCGGAGTCTCGGAGGTGCGGCGCTGATGCTCGGAACCCTCGCGGCGTGTCACGACGACGCGAACAAGGCCCGGAATCGTCGCTCCGGCGGCACCTACCGGGTACCCGACGACGCCACCACCGACCCCGACGTCGCTCGCGGTGCGCTCGCCGGCGACGAGTTCGTCTTCGACGTGCAGACCCACTACCTCGACTACGACCTGACCGGTCCCGGCACCGGAATCGCCGGAATCGACGGTTTGGTGAACTCGTTCCCGCAGGGTCGTTGTGGTGAGGCCGACGCACGAGCGTGCTTCTCCGTCGAGCAGTACCTCGACCTGTTGTTCAACCAATCCGATACGTCGCTGATGATCCTCACCGCGATTCCGATCCCCGAACCGGTCAATCCTCTCGCGATGAAGGACATGGAGATCGCCCGTCGCCTGGCCGATCAGGTGTGTGGTGACGGACGCGTGTTGCTCCACGGCGGCGTGCAGCCCACGTACGGCCCGGCGGGTCAGCAGATCGACGGGATGGCCGCGTTGGCACGCTCGCACCCGATCGTGGGATGGAAGGTGTACACCCACGCTCCGGGCGACGGCTGGTGGCTGGACGATCACGACGCATCGTCGCCGCAGGTCGGCGAGGAGTTCCTCGCTCGGGTCGAAGCGGTCGGTCCGAACATCGTCTGTGTCCACAAAGGGTTCTCGGGCGGCAGCGCGTATGCCTCCCCCGTCGACGTCGGACCCGCGGCGAAGGCGCATCCCGATCTGCGGTTCGTCGTGTATCACTCCGGGTTCGAAGCCGGAGTGCACGAGGACGCGTACTCGCCCGACGGTCGCGGCGTCGATCGCCTCGTGAAGAGCGTGCGCGACGCGGCGGTGCCTGCCGGCGCGAACGTCTACGCCGAACTCGGCTCGACCTGGTGGAACCTCATGCGCGACCCGACGGCGGCCGCCCACGTCTTGGGCAAGCTTCTCGTCGCGGTCGGCGAGGACAACGTGCTGTGGGGTACCGATTCACTCTGGTACGGCTCGCCCCAGGATCAGATCCAGGCGTTCCGTGCCTTCGAGATCTCGACCGAGCTGCAGGAGCGGTACGGGTATCCGAAGTTGACGGCGCGCGTGAAGCGGAAGATCCTCGGCGAGAACGCACTCGCGCTCTACGAGGTGTCGGCACCCACACCGCGATGTGAGTTCTCCCGTGACGAGTTGGCTCAGGCACGCGCGGCCGGCGGAGTTGCGTTGCGGACGTACGGTCCCGAGACCGACCGTGAGTTCCGTGCCCTCCTGGCGTCGCACGCGGTGGTCTGAGCCCCCGAACGCTCGGAGCGGGTCAGGATTCCAGGTGCGCCTTGATGCGGTCGAGGGTCTGCTGCATGCCCTTGACCATCGACGCGGGACGCCGGGCGAGCGTCTCGTACATGAAGCGTTGCAGTGCGCTTGCGGTCGTGAAGTCGAAGGACTCCGTCACCTGGGTTCCCCCGTCGACCGGGGTGAGTTCGTACCGCCAGGTCGTGTAGCCCTCGGCGATGAACTCGAACACTTCACCGGGCACGCACTGGGTGACCTCCGATGTCGTCGTCCACTGCTTCAACGAACGGCCGGCGAGTTTGAACTCGTTGTCGCCCTCGAACGTGGCGCCGAGCGCCGGCCCGGGCGCTCTGCCGACCCAGCGGCCGGCCGTGCATTCGGGGCTCCACTCCCCCGTTCTCGTCACATCGGAGATGGCCGCGAACACCGTCGCGGGGTCCCGGTTGATCACGACACTTGCCGAACCTGTGGTCATTGCCGAACCCCTTGCTCGATGGTCAGAACGTGCCGCCGTCGACGGTCACCTTGATGCCGGTGAGGTAGGTCCCGACGTCGGACACGAGTCCGTGGACGACGGCCGCGACCTCCTCGGGAGTACACACGTGGCCGAACGGGGAACCCGCATCGAGCGTGTGAATGTCTTCGACGCCGATCGCGCCCTTGACGAGCCGACGGCCCATCTCGGTCTCCACCAACCCGGGCGCGACCACGTTGACGTGAATGCCGTTGCGGCGTTCTTCCTTCGCCAGCGTCATCGCCAGGGCTTCCAAACCGGCCTTGGCCATCGAATACGGCGCACCGTTGGGCTGGAGATGGGTGGTCGCGACCGACGAGATCATGATCACGTCGCCGCGCCCGCCGTCGCGGGATGCCGCCTCCCGCATGCCGGGCACGAAGTGCTGAGCGAGGATGAACCCCGCGAGCGTGTGGGTGCGCCAGTTGCGCTCGACCTCGGCGAGCTCGGTCTTCACCACGCTGTGGCCGCGAGACGCGATGCCCGCATTGTGGACGAGCAGATCGATCGGCCCGAACTCGTCCAACACCGTGGTGCACATCGCGGCACACGCCTCGGCATCGTCGACCGACGCGGCGAACGCCGAGGACTTGCGGCCCATCGCATTGATGTCGCGCACCGTCGCGAGCGCCGCTTCGCCGTCGCGGCGGTAGTTGACCGCAACGTCGGCACCGTCGGCGGCGAGCGCCAGGGCGATCGCGCGACCGATCCCCCGCGATCCGCCGCTGATGAAAGCCCGTCGTCCGTCCAACGAACCCATGACTGCTCCTTGATTCAGTTCGTGAAGTTCGGGGGCCGCTTCTCCATGAATGCGGCCATGGCTTCTTCGAGATCGCCGGCGAAGCTCGACAACACCTGCGTGCGGTTCTCCAAGTCGATGCCGGCCTGCATCGATCCGATCTCGAGCTGGCTCCACATGACTTCCTTGGTCATGCGGACACCGAACGGTCCGTTCGCGAGGATGAGCTCGGCTTCGGCGATGGCCGCATCCATCAAGCCGTCGTCGGGCGCGACCTGGGTGACGAGTCCGATCCGGAACGCCTCCTCGGCGTCGACGAAGCGGCCCGTCAGCATCAGTTCGTACGCGCGCGACGCGCCGATCAGCCGGGGCAGGATCCAACTCGTCCCGATGTCGCACGCCGAGAGCCCGACCCTGATGAACGCGACGTTGAACCGCGCCGAGTCCGCGGCGATGCGGATGTCGGAGCCGAGCGTCAGTGCCAATCCCCCGCCCGAGGCCGCGCCGTTCACGGCGGCGATGATCGGCTGCGGTTGCGAACGCATGAGCGGGATCAGGTTGGCGATGTACTGCTGGACCCGCATGCCGGCCCGGGCCCGGCCCATGCCGGGAAGGTCCGGGAGTGTGACGCCCTCGGCGAGATCGAGTCCGGCGCAGAACCCGGGCCCGGCGCCGGTGAGGATGATCACGCGACAGTCGCGGTCCTCACGGAGTTCCCCGAGCGCGTCGTACAGCCCGGCCAGCAGGTCGGCGTTCATGGCGTTGCGACGATCGGGCCGATTGAGCGTGATGCGGGCGAGCTGGTCGCGCGGCCGATCGATGACGACGGCGGTCGAACCCGGAGAAGTACTCATTCCCCGATCCTGACCGTCAGGCGCGTTGGGACGCCAGCCGCTCCGCCCGGGTCAGCATTCCCGGCGAGCCCATCCGCTTCGTCCAGGCTGCGAAATCGGGCGTCGGTCCGGTCCAGCGCCATTCGTCCACGGTGCCGACGGGATGGTCCGTGCGCAAGGTCGCAATGTGTCGGAACAGCTCCGCGTCCTCGCGGTGTTCGCTCAGGGTCGTGGCGAGCTTCACCGCGCCGCGCACGTCGACCGCCCAATCCTTGGCCAGCGCCGGGATCGCTTCGAGGTGCTCGTAGTGGCCGAGGACGGCGGCTGCCGATTTCGCGCCCCAGCCGGGCAGGCCGGGGAAACCGTCGGCGGTGTCTCCCACGAGGCCCAGATAGTCGGGAATCGACTCGGGTCCCACACCGAACTTGGCCCGCACTCCCGCGGCGTCGCGGACTTCGTTCTTGCGCCGGTCGAACTGCACCACGCGTTCGTCGACCACGCTCTGGCCGAGATCCTTGTCGGGGGTACAGATGAAGACGCGCTCGACCCGCTCGTCGTCCGCGGCGACTCGCGCGCCCGCGGCCATGCCGTCGTCGGCCTCTTGTTCGACCATCGCCCACACGGTCACGCCGAGCGCGCGCAGGGCGTCTTCGAGGATCGGGAACTGTGCGAGCAGCACCGGGTCCATCCCCTCGCCGGTCTTGTACCCGTCGTAGAGGTCGTTGCGGAACGACTCGACGATGTGATCGGTCGCGACCGCGACGTGAGTCGCCCCGTCCTCCAACATCATCAACAGTGAGCCGACAACTCCTCGCGTCGCGGCGACGTCGATCCCGTCGGGATCGAGATGGGTCGGAACCGCGAAGTGGTGACGGAACAACTCGTAGGTGCCGTCGACCAGGTGGACGTTCATTGCGGTGCCTTCAACACGCAGAACTCGTTTCCTTCGGGGTCGGCGAGGACGACCCAGGATGCATCAGCCGCTTGGCCGACGTCGGCGGGCGTCGCGCCGAGCGCGACCAGCCGGGCGACTTCGAGGTCGCGATCGCCACCGGCGATGGTTTCGACATCGAGATGAACCCGGTTCTTCACCTGCTTCGCCTCGGGGACGCGCACGAGGTCCAGATCGGGGGGCTGACCGTCGGGTGCGCTCAGCGAGACCCAGTCCTCGGCCTGGTCGCGCACGCTCCACCCCGTCGCCTCGACCCAGAACTCCGCGAGCGACTGCGGGTCGACGGCATTGAGCACGATCGACGCGAGCGTCGCCCCGTTCTCGTACCTGGGTCGGGGCTCGAGCACACAGAACTCGTTGCCCTCGGGGTCGGCGAGCACCACCCAGGGCTGGTCGGTCTGTCCGACCGCGGCCGGCGTTGCGCCCATCTCCATGAGCGCTTCGACGGTGTTGCGCTGGTCGGCCCGGTCGACCGACGCGAGATCGAGATGGACGCGGTTCTTGGTAGCCGACTTGGGATCGGTCACCTGCTCGAAGATGATGCCCGGCATCCGCGGATCGCGGCT
>JAENVU010000383.1 GCA_016650415.1 Acidimicrobiia bacterium | reverse complement strand
ACTGCCGGAAGAGTTCCGTGTGCCCGTGGTGCTCTGCGATGTGGCGGATCAGACCTACGAGTCGATCGCGGCCGCGCTCGACATCCCCGTCGGCACGGTCCGGTCGCGGCTCCATCGCGGCCGCCGGATGCTGCGCGCCGAGCTTCTGCACCGGGGGGTACTGACGTGACCGATCTGTTCGACGACGATCGCGCGTCCGCGTGGCTCGATGGCGAGCTGAACCCAGAGGAACAGGCCGAGTTCGCCGCGCTCCTGGAATCCGAACCGGGCCGACGCGACGCACTCGCGGAGCTGGATGCCACCCGATCACTCGTGCGTTCCCTGGCCCCCGCAGTCCCCGAGGCCGGATTCCTGGCGAGCCTGGGTACCGCCGACGAGGTCGTGGTCGACCTGAATGCACGGCGGTCGCAGTCGAACCGCCGTCGGTCGACCGCGCTCGTCGCCGGCCTCGCCGCGGCCGCCGCGCTGGTCGTCGCGATCCTGGTTCCGGGGGTCAACCGGGCTCGACCGGCACTGGCGGCCGATGTCCAGGTTCACCAGGCCGGCCTGGCCGCCTCGGGGGATCCGGTGTCGGGCCTGGCCCCCCTGGGCGCACCCACGGGGTTGGGCCGGTGAGCATGCGCCGGTGGCCAACGCGGCTGGTACCAGGGATGGTGGTCGCGCTCGCCGTCGTCGGTGGTGCGCTCCCGAGTGGGGCCGACCGGACGAATCCGGCCGATCGGGCGCTCGATCGCGCCCGCGAGGCGATCCACGACTACGAGTTCCGGGGCACGGTCGAGCTGGCTTGGCACGATACGCAGGGCCGCCACCGCGAGACCCTGCCGGTGGTCGCAGTCGATGGTGGATTGCGCGTGGCCGACGGTCGGGTGCTGCAGCACAACGGTCGGTCATGGTTGCGAACCGATCAACGATGGACCACCTTGTGGTCCGACAGTCGCGATCCGAAGGCACCGGGGATCAGCGCCAAGTACGACATCGCTCGTCGGCGCGGTCCGCGCATCGTCGGGCGGACGACGGAGGTGTTGGTCATCCGGCACGACCGGCGCGTGGTCGAACGCATGGCGGTCGATCGGGAGACCGGGATGATGTTGCGCCGAGAGCGCTTCGACGACTCCGGCGCGCCCACGAACCGTGTGGAGTTCATCTCGCTCGAGGGAGTGCACCGGCGCCACGGTGTGCTCGACGTTCCTCGGGTCGCCGACACCGCGCCGGTCCGGATGGCCGAGCCGCCGTCCGGGTCGCATCGATCGCTCGGCGACGGATTCGTGCTGGTCGACAGTCGCCGACTGCCCCGTCAGGAAACCCAGCTTCGATACAGCGACGGTGTCTTCGAGGCGTCGATCTTCCGACGGGCCGGCGCACTGGATTGGGATTCGCTGCCCTCGGGGGGAACTCGGGTGACGTTCGGTTCGGTCCGCGCTCGTCGGTATCGGACCTCGGTCGGCAGCGTGCTCGTATGGCAATCGGGTCAGGACACGGTCACGTGCGTGACCGACGCTTCCGGGCGTGACCAAGCAGGAATCGTGACGGATCTCATGCCCAGCTCAGAATCCGGATGGTCGCGGACGGTCCGGTTCGTGACCAGCCCGTTCAGCTGGAAGTAGCCACGAGCGGGAGTTACGCGCGGACTGCGGCGCGACGGCTGCGCAGAATGCGGCGCCGCTCACGCTCGGATGCCCCGCCCCAGACACCGTGTTCGATGCGGTGCGCCAGCGCGTATTCGAGGCACTCGTCCACGACCGGGCAGGTCGCGCAGACGCGACGGGCGCGTTCAACGCCCACTCCATCGGAAGGGAAGAAGAACGACGGTTCGCGCTCGCGGCAGAGTCCGGAGAGCATCCACGTGTGCTCGGCGTCGTATTCGGGGATCGGTAGCTCGTCCATGCGTACTGTGAAACGGTAGGCGCGCCAATTTGGTTCCCACGGAATATGCATTGAACTCTCAGTGGATGTTCAGCTCAGTTTGGAACGCTGACCGACGATCAAGCGTTGTGCACCGTGACCGATAGCCCCCTCCCCCTGAAGAGGCCGACGACGTGAGTGATTTCACCGATCCGAGCAACTCCGTGCCCGATCCGGACGCGGAGCAGACCGAGATCCCGACTGCGGAGCAGTCTCCGTGGGCTCCTCCGGCATCCTCGACCCCCACGGCTCCGGTGCCGACGGCTCCCGCGCCCGGCGCGAGCACGCCGTGGCTCTCGGGTGCGAACCCGCCGCCGCCCGTACCGCCGCCCGCCTCGCCGGCCTTTCAGGCGACTCCACCGACCCCACCCGCGGGCGGGGTCGACAGGCGGCGGTCACCGGGTTGGCGGCAGTTCATGGTCGGTGCGCTCGTCGGTGCACTCGTCGGCGGTGGGACCGCGGCCGGTGTCTCGGTCGCGACTCGTGACGACTCGAAGGGGACGAACCGAACCGTGGTCGTCGGTGCCTCGTCACGCCCGGTCCAGAACACGTCGGTGATCGGCAAGGCCGAGGACGTGCAGTCGGTCCTGGCGCGCATCGACAACGCCGTCGTTGCCATCCGTACCGGGAGCGCCGTCGACGAAGGGCTGTTCAGCGGTCGGAGCCAGGCCGGTGGTGGCGAGGGGACCGGGTTCGTGATCTCCTCGGACGGCGTCATCGTGACCAACAGTCACGTCGTGGCGGACGCCGGTGGCCGCATCGAAGTCGAATTCAGCGACGGCACGAAACAGGCCGCGGAACTGCTCGGCCGCGCGGCCGAGTTCGACCTCGCGGTGATCAAGGTCAATGCCAAGAACCTGCCCACGGCCAAACTCGGGAGCTCGGACGCGATTCAGGTCGGCGACCAAGTCATCGCCGTCGGGAACGCGTTGGCGCTCCAAGGCGGGTTGAGCGTGACCCAGGGGATCATTTCCGGGAAGGGCCGTCCCGTGCCGGAAGAGGCAACGGGGATCACCCTGTACGACATGCTCCAGACCGATGCGGCAATCAACCCGGGGAACTCGGGTGGCCCGCTCGTCAACGCCAACGGTGAAGTGATCGGCATCAACACCGCGCTTGCCGGCGGGAGCCAGAACGTGGGCTTCGCCATCAGCATCGATTCGGCCAAGGCCGTGATCGATCAACTGCGCGTGGGTCAGAAGGTCAAGGTTCCGTTCCTCGGCGTCAGTACGAGCGAGGTGACGCCGGCGATCGCTCGGTCGCAGAACCTTCAGGTCAAGCGGGGTGCCTGGGTGCAGGAACTCACCCGCGGAAGTGCGGCCGCCGATGCCGGGATCAAGCAGGGTGACGTGATCGTGAAGATCGCGGGCCGTGATGTCACCGGCCCGGAGGCCGTGGGCTCGGCCATCCGGCGCTTCTCGCCCGGTGACACGGTCGACGTCATCGTCGAACGCGATGGAAAGACCGAGGTCATCAAGGTGGTCCTCGGAACCCGTCCGGACTCCCTCGGCTAATCTTGCCCGGTTCTGGTCGGGCCGGCACAGGTCCGGTCCGACCATTTCCGATCATGTCGATTCCGAAGGACGCGCAACGCTGATGGCCCAGGAACCCGAAGTTCTCGAGGAAATTCCGCCGCAAGGTCATGTGCGGGTGATCTACCTCGGGCCGGTGTCGCCGCACTGGGAGGTCCAGGGCGTCTTCGGCGACCGGATCGTCGTGGACGAGTTCCGTCAGCGCGCGATGGCTCGCCTGCAACTCCTCCCGCCCCACGATCCGCAGTTCCGGCGGAACCGTGAGCGCGTCGCACGCGACGCCGAACGCGAGCACCTGATCCTCGAGTGGGACCTCGGGTACGAGGAAACCGAGTAGATCAGTCCTGGTCGTGGTCATGGTCGGCGTGGGTGCCGGTGACCATGAACCGCACCCGTTCCGCGATGGTCACGGCGTGGTCGGCGATGCGCTCGTAGTGACGGGCCAGCAGGGCAACCTGCATCGCCTTCACGATGGTGCCTTCGTCGGCATTGGTGCCGAGCGTGAGTGAGTGGCGGAACAAGCTCTTGCTCAGCTCGTCCATCGCATCGTCCATATCGGCGAGTGCGGACGCCCAACTCGGATCGCGGTCCGCGAACGCGTCGATCGCCAGCCGGGTCTGACCCGCGGCCTGGACGCCCATGCGGTCGACGATCCCGCGCGTCTTCGGGTCGAGCTCATGCGGATAGATGCGCCGCGTCGTCTTCGCGACATTGACCATGAGGTCGGCGTCTCGCTCGAGCTCGTGGTTGATCCGCAACATGGT
>JAENVU010000382.1 GCA_016650415.1 Acidimicrobiia bacterium | reverse complement strand
TCGGTTTCACGACCGGCGCATCACCGTCCGGGCCGAACCCCTCGCGTTCGCAGTGTCGGCGGATTCACCCGTCACCGTTCGCGTCGGCGGGCACCTCGAGATCGTCGGCGAAGGCGGTCTGAGCTTCGAACGGAGGGGCGGGCGATGGCTCCGCGCGCCATCTCACGACCCCAAGGAACCACGATGACGAGAATCCTCGCAGTCGTTGACGACTCGGACACCGCACCCGCGGTCCTCGCGACCGCGAACGCTCTGGCGGAGGCCGTCCGTGCCACGGTGGAGGCGATCCACGTCCGTGAAGACGGCACCGAACTCATCGAAGAAGAGGCCCGCCGTGCCGGCATGCCTCTCCGGGTGCTCGGCGGCGATGTCGTGGGCGAGATCGTGGCCGCCTCGGCTGCGGCCGACATCCGTACGGTGGTCATCGGCGGCCGGCGCCGCCCGGACCCGTTGCGCCCGACCGGCCACATCGCGTTCGCGCTGCTCACGCGCATGACGACATCCCTGGTCGTTGTGCCACCGACCGCGGGCACCGAGATCCAACTCCGGAGGATGCTCGTACCACTCGACGGCACCGTCGCCACTGCGGATCGTGCGCGCACTGCGATCGACCTGGCCGAGGTCGCGGGCATCGAAACCATCGTCGTCCACGTGTGCGACGAGGATCGCGTGCCCATGTTCACCGATCAACCTCATCATGAAACCCGCGCGTTCGCCGACGAGTTCATCGAGCGCTACGTACCCCGTGCCGAGGTGAGTCTGGAGCTACGCGTCGGCCCGCCGGCCGATGAGGTTCTCATCGCGGCGGACGCCCTGGACGTCGACCTCATCGCCATCGTCTGGGGTCAGATCCTCGATCCCGGCCACGCCCAAGTCGTCAAGGAACTCCTCGCCCGCAGCCATGTCCCACTTCTCTTCCTCCCGCTCGAATCGCCGAGCCCGACCTGAAACGCCCAGTCGGTCCGACCCATCGGACACGGCGAGGCACCGGCCTCGTTCGGCGCAGGCCCGACACGACTCCGGGTCGACGCGCTGCGCCCAACCCAGGGCGAGGTGCCAACACCGGTCACACGCCTCACACAAGAAGTTGGCCTGCTCCTCGTCGTGCACCGCCAGCAACTCGTGGGACCCGCACGCCGGACAATGGTCGAGCGATCCAAACCCGAAATCTTCATCGGCCGTCATCGTCGTCATGCCTTCCGCGGATCAGGCCGCGACCATCGCGCGGCTCAGCACCGATTCATAGAGGGCGAAATGCTCCGCGACCATCCGCTCGGTCGAGAAATGGTCGATCACCGATTGGCGACAAGCAGCTCGCTCCAAGCCATCGACGTCTGAGAGTCGCGCCGCCATCTGTTCCTCGTCGGCGCACAGGAACCCGGTGACCCCGTCGCGGACGATCTCGGGCGCCGCGCCGCTGGGGTAGGCCAGCACCGGAGTCCCACAGGCGAGCGCCTCGATCATCACGAGCCCGAAGGGTTCCGGCCAGGTGATCGGGTTGACCAGAGCTCGCGCGTTCGCGAGCAGCGTGAGCTTCTCGGTCCCGCCCACCTCGCCGACGAAGACCACCCGATCAGTCAACAGCGGTCTGACGGCCTCTTCGAAGTAGCGGTATTCGTCCGGTTCGCGCATCTTGGCAGCGATGACCAAGCGCTCACCAGCCTCCCGGGCGATCCGAGCGGCCCGGTGAACACCCTTCGTCTCGTTCATCCGGCCGAGGAACAGGGAGTAGTCGCCTGCCTGGGCCCCAAATGGGAACCGAGCGACATCGATGCCGTGATGGATCACCGACGCGATCGGTACTCCGTCCGCGGAGCGCGCCTGGGAGTGAGAGATCGCAATGATCGGAACTCGCAGCGAGATCGCCCGGTAGATCGTGAGCATCTCGGCGTTGAAGAGTCCGTGATTCGTCGTCACGACGGGGGTGTGAGTCAGGGAACCCGCCTGGAGGGGCCCGCACACCGTGTGGTCGTGAACGATGTCGAACTGGTCGGCGACCTCATATGCGTATCGGATGTGGCGAAGTTCGACATCCGTCCCGGCCAGAATCCCTTGACTCTCGGGATAGATCCACCGTCGTTCGACCGGACAGGTGCTGTCGCCAGTGGTGCACAGCAGGACGTCATGGCCGGCCGCCGCGAACCCCTGCGCCAACTGGTCGACCACCACCTCGGTACCCCCGTAGGCGACGGGCGGCACCGGCAACCATGGAGGGGCGATCAGCAGGATCCTCATGCTCCCGATATTTGGTCGAAGACCCGCGGCGGGACAGGGCCGAAGGTCACCAAGGCTCCGTCGTCCGACCCCGCGTCTCGCCGACGCGAAATCGGCAGTCCGAGACCTCGCACCGATCAGCGTCGTGATCTCTCGATCGTCACACCTGGCGGGGCCTCGACGATATCGATGCCGTCGGAATCCGCGACGAGCGACAACTGACCGTCTCCGATCCGGATCCCGTGCACGTGCAGCTCGCCGAGCCACTCGGGAATCGAAGGCGCGAGCTGAATCCGACCAGCCGGGACATCCACCTCAAGTCCGAGCAGCGCACGTACGAGCAAGAGGGGCGCGGCCGCGGCCCACGCCTGGGGTGAGCACGCCGTGGGGTAACGGATCGGGAATACGACGTCATCGCGCGCCACCCCGGCGAACAGCTCCGGGAGAAGATGTCCAGCGTGGGCGGCCGACGACACCACCCCCTGGGTCACGCTCGAGGCGTCCTCCCAGAATCCCGAGCGGGCCAGCCCGGCGACGCAGATGGCGGTGTCATGCGGCCAGACACTTCCATTGTGATAACTCAGCGGGTTGTACCCGGCCATCGTCGAGGCCAATGTCCGGATCCCCCAACCGGTGAACATCTCCGAGGACCGCAGGTGGGCCGCCACTGCCGGGACGCGCTCGTCGTCGATGATCCCGGCCCACAGACAGTGGCCCATATTCGACGTCAGCGCATCGAGCTGCCGTTTGTCGCGGTCGAGCCCCATGGCGTACCAACCGCGTTCATCGATCCAGAAGTCCCGGTTGAACGCGCGTTTGAGCTCGGCCGCCCGCGCGTCGCACGATGCTGCCCGCTCGTCGTCCCCGCGGCGTCGGGCGATCCGCGCCCGGGCACGCCACGCGGCATAGACGTAGGCCTGTACCTCGCAGAGTGCGATGGGCGAAGTGGCGAGCTGCCCGTCGGCAAAGCGGGTTGAATCCCACGAGTCTTTCCAGCCCTGGTTTTCCAGTCCGGTCTCGGTGGCCCGCTGATACTCGACGTAGCCGTCGCCGTCTCGATCGCCGAACTCGTCGATCCACACGAGCGCACGATCGGCGGCGGGTACCAGCGCGTCGATTGCCGCCCGGTCGGCACCCCAGCGCTCCAACTCGTCGAGCAGCATGACGAACAACGGGGTCGCGTCGGCGGTGCCGTAGTAGACGCTGCCTCCTCCGAGCGACAGCTGGGCGCGCTCACCGAATCGCATCTCATGCAGGATCCGGCCCGGCTGTTCCTCGGTGCGCGCATCGACGACCTTGCCCTGGAACTCTGCCAGCGTCCGCAGGGTTCCGAGCGCAAGTTCGCGATCGACCGTCAGCGCCATCCACGAGGTGAGGAGCGAGTCGCGTCCGAAGAGCGTCATGAACCAGGGTGCGCCCGCGGCGACCACGCTCCGCCGCGGATGTTGCGGATCGAAGATTCGCAACGACGCCAGCGCGTCAGTGGAGCGCGCCAACAACTTCGTGAAGTCGTCGTGCTGCGACGTGAACCCGGGGAGTCGTCGTCGCCACTCGGCCAGTCGCGTCGCCGGCACTGCGTGCTCGACTGACCCTCCGCAGGGGTGACGAGGCCGTACGGCCTCGTCATCCACGACCGGCACAACCTGGAGGCACGTGCTCCACTCACCACGCGACGGAATCACGACCTCGAAGATCGCGATGCCCTCCACCACTCGGGTTGCGCCTCCAATCTCGAAACGCGTGGCCCGCACGAACCCGTTCTTGCGGTACGCAAACACGATCGTCAGATCCTCGTGGTCGCGGGTGACCGGTCCGATGGACTCGCTCCGACCGGCCTTGACGTCGAACAGGTCGGCGAAGTCGCATTCCACCTCGATCTCGAGGATGCATTCGACCGGTTCGGTGGCGAAGTTCCGGATCGTCAGATCCTCACGCATGCCGTGACCGACGTGACGATGACGCAAGACCACGAGTGCAGAATCGGCCCGCCCCGCCGGCGGCGGGATTCGGGAAACGAACGTGCCACTGAACGGATCGACCGTCACCGCGTCGAGGGGTTCGAGTCGTTGACCGTTCAACCGAACCGTCAGGCCGGAGACGAATCGCGTATCCCGAAAGAAGAGTCCGTGCGGATGGCCGGCCGCGATGTCGCCCGAACTGTCCGAAATGCAGAACGTCGATTCATCGACCAGGGTGACGAGGTCGCCGACATTGGTGAGTGATGCGCTCGAAGATTCAGTCCATGGTTCGTTCATACCTTAGGAGGAGGGTACGACGACCGACCGCCGCCGCAGCGCACCCTTCGCCATGGCCCCCCGCCGGTCACCGGGAGGCGTCCGCCGACACCGAGCGAACCCCGGCGGCCCCGCTCGTCGGCCCGGTCACGATTCCTTGACGGTCGCGTACCAGACGCGGTCGGCAACCCGCCGCACGGAATCGCCAAGGCTCAGCAGCCGACGGTACGCCTCGCGCATACCGACAACGTCTCGTTCGTCGGACCGATCCAGGAGCACCGGCATCGCGGCGCGGTACACGCGCTCCATTTGACGAACGTGACGAATGGCGACGTCGGCATTTCCCGTCGGATCACCGTCACCGGCGAGGTCGGCGAACGCGCCCGACAGAGAAGACACCGAGTCTCTGAGCTGCATGGACATGTCTCGCATCGCACTGTCCGGCGCGACACTCATCACTTCCATCTCGCGGACGATGTCCTTGGCTCCGTTCAACACTTCGTCCAGATCTGACGACAACGCAAAAAGATCCTCGGCGTCCATCGGGGGTGAGAACGCCTCGCGCAACGCACGCCAGAGGGCTCGCTTCGCGTCGTCGGCACGATGCTCGCACTGGCGCACGCGATCACCTGCACCAGCTTCGCCATTGGACCAGGCGACGAGCGCATCCATCCCCTCGACGGTCACGTTGACCTGAGCCTGCAACATGCCGACCAGATCCAGCCGGGGTGGAAGAAACCAGTTCCAGCGCTTCATGTCATCCACCTCCATGGGAGAAGCGCGAGCGTCGCCAGTGCTGCGCTTGCGGGCACGGTCAGCAGCCACGCCAGCACCATGGCACGCACGATGGGCCATCGCACATGGCGCCATCGGTGTCTCCCTCCACCCACGCCGACCACCGAGGACGCCACCACCTGAGTCGTGCTCACGGGCGCACCGATCACCGACGCCAGCAGGAGGACCGTGGCCGAACCGGTTTGACCGGCCAACGCGTCGATCGGTCGCAATCGGATGATTCGGCGACCGATCGTCTGCACGATCGGCCATCCACCGAACGCGGTGCCTGCTGTGAGCGCGCCGCCACACGCCAACGTGACCCAGAGTGGCGGCTGGTGCCCATGCAGCTCACCACCTGCGACGAGCACCGTCACGACGACCCCGACCGACTTCTGCGCGTCGTTCGCGCCATGGGCCAGCGCGAGCCCTCCCGACGCGATCCACTGACCCACCCGCACCGGCCCCCGAGCCCGCTGGGTCGCGCGCGCCGCGGCCGCCCGCGCGCCGCGATCCGCGATGAGTCCGGCGATCAGCCCGAGCACCGGCGCGATCGCGAGCACGGCCGCCACCCCCAGGACCCCGACGGGCCGGAAGCCGTCGAAGCCACCCCATTGCACCCCGGCGGAACCCTGCCGAGCGATTGCAGCACCCGCGAGCCCCCCAAAAAGAGCGTGACCCGAACTCGACGGCAGCCCTCGACGCCAGGTGAGCAGGTTCCAGACGACCGCCCCGGTGAGGGCGGCGCCGACGACCGGGATCACCTCACCCCGCGGCACGGTCACAATGCCCCCGATCGTCTCCGCGACTGCCGCTCCAAGAAGCACCGGTCCGAGCACGTTGCCCGCGCTGGCGAGCAGCACCGCTGATCCAGGCCGCGCGGCGCGCGTACTGACCAGCGTCGCGATGGAGTTGGCGGCGTCATGGAGTCCGTTGGTGAGCGCAAAGGCCAGGGCCATGGCAATCGCCAGGGTGGTAGCCACCGGGACGAGGCTCTACCGTGAATCGTGGGACGGGGTCGGACGATCACCTTCGGCCACCCGCAGGACGGCGGCGCCCACTACGCGATCCGCGGCAAGATCACGGAGGGCCTGATCGGCCGCGTCCAGTGGGTACTCGGTGGCCTCGACCCGCAGCGGAATCCGGGCGGCGAGCGCGAGGAACTCTTCACCGTCGCGACGCGTGTTGGCCGTCGTGCTCGTGACGGTCCGTTCCTGGAACAGATGACGTTGGTAGTTCAGGGCCGGGATGTCGCTCAGGTGGATCCCGGCGATCGCGAGCGTTCCTCCCCGGTCGAGCGCCGCGAGCGCAGTGGGCACCAACGTACCCACGGGCGCGAACAGCACCGCACCGTCCAGGGGTTCGGGCGGTTCGTCCGACGCGCCCCCGGCCGAGCTGCAACCGAGTTCCAACGCCAAGCGGCGAGCCGGCTCGGAACGCGTCATGACGTGCACACGAATGCCTTCGGCCCGGGCAAGTTGGGCGGTGATGTGCGCCGACGCTCCGAATCCGTAGATGCCGAG
Source organism: Acidimicrobiia bacterium (assembly GCA_016650415.1). GTDB lineage: Bacteria > Actinomycetota > Acidimicrobiia > IMCC26256 > JAENVU01 > JAENVU01. Next base: position 7,779 of record JAENVU010000382.1, on the reverse strand, counting down.
CCGGCCGCCACGAGACACCCGGGCCCGGCGCAACGCGCGGTACCCGATGATCCCCGAGCAGAGCAGCGGCGCAGCGTGCACATCGTCATACCCATCCGGAAGTGAGTAGACGAAGTCTTCGTGAGCAGTCGCGAACTCCGCGAATCCGCCATCACGATCCCAGCCGGTGAAGCTCGGCGCGAGACAGAGATTTTCGTCGCCACGGGCGCAGAACCGGCAAAGTCCGCACGTCTGCGCCAGCCACGCGATGCCGACTCGATCACCGACGGAGAAGCGATCCGCACCGGGCCCTCGGGCATCGATCACCCCCACGATCTCGTGTCCGGGGGTCACGAGAAAATGTTTGGGAGCCAGATCACCCTCCGCCAGATGCAGGTCGGTCCGACACACGCCCGACGCGACGACTCGCACGCGGACCTCTCGATCGCCCGCCTCGGGAATCGGGCGCGTCACCGAACGGAGCGGACTGCCCTCGACGCGCTCCGGATGGTCCACGACCCAGGCCCGCATGGACGAACTCATCGATGGAACGGGATCACCGGCTGCTCGGCGTGTGCTGGTCGCTCCAGCGCCGACCCAGCTCGGCACCCCACTGCCGGGCGCGCTCGACCTCGCCGTCCTTGAGTGGGCCTTCGGAGTCTTCGACCAGGAAGCTCGCGGGTTCGCTCAGCGACGCGTAGTGATGGTGGCGGAGCTGTTTCGCAATCCCGCGCGCGGCAGAACCGGTGATGATCTGTGGCTTGTCGATCCGCGTATCGAAGGCCGCGGCGAAGGCTCCGTCCCCTTTGGGTAAGTCCGCGAGCCACTCGCGGAGGCCCGGTCCCGGCGCGTCGGTGGCGAGTTCGATCTCGTCGTCCTTCTCCGCGACCTCGACCGCGGAGTCGCGGCTCGCGGCCCGGCTCATACCGTGGATATGCGTGGGACCACCGACGACGAGCAGGTCGCCATCACCATGCACGCGCGGTACCGCCGCGGCGAGCGGCATCAGCTCGACCGGCCCCACGGTTTCGAGCCCCGCGGCGATGGCCGCGGCGATCTCGTGGGTGTTCCCGTACATGGACTCGTACACGACCGCGATCGTCATCACTCGCTCCTTCGTCTCGCCACCGACCGAGTATCTCCCGTCCGCTGCCACCGGCCATAGGGTCGAAGGCCCCAGCGTGCCCGTGCCGCTGCGCAATGGCGTCGCTACCGTGGGGCGGTGAACTTGCTCGACGTCTTCATCGCGATGCTCCTGATCGGAGCCGCGGCATGGGGCCTCCGCACCGGATTCACGATCCAGGTCGGCACCTACCTCGGCCTCATCGGCGGAGCAATGCTCGGAGCATTGCTGGCGGCCGAGATCTCCAACTGGGCCTCCAGCGCCACCGGCCAGATGACGTTGGCACTCTTCACCGTCGCGTTGCTGGCCACATTGCTCGGGGGTCTCGGCGGTCAACTCGGTGCGCGCGCCGAGATCTGGGTCCGACGCGCCCACCTCGGCACCGTCGACTCGGCACTTGGGCTCGGCGTCGCCCTCGCCGGCATCCTCACCACCGTCTGGCTCCTGGCCGCGCCGCTGGCGACCCTGCCCCGGGCCGAGATCGGACGACTCATCCAGGAGTCGCGAATCGTCCGCTGGTTGGACGACACCCTTCCGCCCGTTCCCGAGGTCGCGGCTCGACTCGGACGCATCACCGATCCACTGGGACTGCCTCGCGTCTTTGCCGGGCTCGAACGGGCGCCCGCCGGCCGCGTCACGCCGCCGACCGACGCCGAGGTCGCGGCGGCCGCCGCCTTGGCCCAGAACTCAACCGTCAAGATCGCCAGCGTGGGTTGCGGCGCGCTGCGGTTCGGCTCCGGGTTCGTCGTCGCCCCCGGGCTCGTGATGACCAACGCCCACGTGGTCGCCGGCGCCGGCGACCTCACGGTCTCCGATACCAACGGCAACCATCGCGCGTCGGCCGTCGCGTTCGACCCGCGGAACGACCTCGCGGTTCTGAGCACGCGCGGCCTGGCCGGCCCACCCTTGGCGCTCAGCGAGGCCGGGCCGGAACGGAACGACGCCGGGGCCGTACTCGGATACCCCAATGGGGGCAACCTCGTCATCGGATCCGCCGCCGTGCGCGCCACGTACAGCGCCGTGGGCCGTGACATCTACGGCACGGCACTCGTGACTCGCTCGATCGTGGAACTCCAGGCGAGCATCACCGCCGGTGATTCGGGCGGGCCGTTCGTGCTCGCCGACGGGACCGTCGCGGGCGTGGTCTTCGCACGATCGGTCACCGATTCCTCGGTCGGCTACGCGATCGCGGCATCAACCGCCCGCTCGGACCTTGCACTGGCGGTGACCCGGCCCGAACCCGTCTCAACCGGCCCCTGTGCCGCCGGTTGAAAGGTCCCGAGGACGGGTGCAACGGACCACCGGACTAGGGCCCATCGGCCCTTTGCGAGATCCGCCCGGTCGGAGTTGACTGAACCCATGGAGCCAGTCGGCGTTTCTTCTGCGCGCTACATCGGCGCCGAGAGGCTCGCGACATGACGTTCTTCGGGCTGATTTTGCGGCAGATTCACGCCCGACCACTCCGAGCACTCCTCACCGCCGGGGCGGTCGCCATCGGCGTCAGCGCGGTGGTCGCGCTGGGCGTGCTGACGGCCAGCCTGAAACTCACCGCGACCCAGCTCCTCGAGGTAGGTCGCGCCGATTTCACGGTGGCCCAGAAGCACACCGACGATCTCATCAACAGCACGATCAGTGAAGACGACATGGCCGCGATCGGCCGCGTTCCCGGCGTGAGCCGGGCTGTCGGAGCCTTGATCTCCACCGACAATTACAACGCCGACAATCCGCTCCTGATCGAAGTCGGGCTCAAACCCAGCGACCAGGAGCCCTTCGGTGTCGACATTCTGGCGGGGAAGTCCTACGCCGCCGACTCGACGAGCGATGTGATGCTCGGGTACGTCCTGGCCAAGAACATCGGAAAGCAGGTCGGCGACAACCTCGTCATCGACGGCAACACCTACCACGTGACCGGCCTGTACTCCACCAACGTGTCGTTCGGGAACAGCACCGTCATGTTCCCCCTCTCGAAGTTGCAGGGGATGAACCGGCTCGCGGGTCAGGTGTCCCTCGGCTTCGTGCAGGTCGACAAGGGAGCGTCCATCAAGGACGTGGCCAAACGGATCGATGAGACCTTCCCGCAGCTCACCACGATTCGGTCGGCGGCGGACTTCGGGCGCGCGGACCGCAACCTGACGCTCATCTCGGCCGCGAACACCGGCGGCTCGATCCTGGCGGCCATGATCGCGATCACCGGCGTGTTGAACACTTCGCTGCTGTCGTTCTTCGAACGCATCCGCGAGTTCGGCATCTATCGCTCCATCGGCTGGACCCGCCGCCGCGTGATCGGGCTCGTCATCGGCGAAGCGCTGGTGGTCAGCTTCGCGGGCGCGTTCATCGGAATCCTCCTGGGATGGGTCACGATCAACGTGCTCGAGCAACTGCGCCAGCTCCGCGGGATCTTCGTTCCGACCTACCAGTCCTCGATCTTCATTCGTTCCCTCGCGTTCGGGATGATCGTGGCCTTCTTCGGCGCCCTGTACCCCGCGCTGCGGGCCGCGTTCGTCGCGCCACTCAAGGCCGTGCGCCGTGAGTAGCCGCACCGTCGACGCTCAGGATTGCGCGATCGTTGCGCGGGGCCTGACGAAGCGGTACGGACAGCTCACGGTGCTCGACGGCGTCGACCTCGAGATCGGCCATGGCGAGTTTGTGGTGCTCGTCGGCCCGTCAGGGTCGGGCAAGTCCACGGTGCTCCACCTCATCGCCGCACTCGAGCCGGCCGACGGAGGGGAGCTGATCGTCGCCGGTCAGGCGCTCCACCGACACGCCCGCGGCATGAGCCGGTTCCGGCGGCGGGAGATCGGCATCGTCTTTCAGTTGCACAACCTCATCCCGCGGCTGACCGCCCGAGAGAACGTCGAGGCGGCCATGTTCGGAACCCACCGTGGGCATCGCGAACGAACGGATCGAGCGACCGAACTCCTCGAGCGGCTGGACCTCGCCGATCGGGCCGACGAACGCCCGACCACGATGTCCGGAGGCGAGCGCCAGCGCGTCGCCGTGGCCCGCGCACTCGCGAACGAACCCAAGGTGCTCCTCGCCGACGAGCCCACCGGAAGCCTCGACACCGCCTCCGCCGACATCGTCCTCGAGATCTTCGCCGAACTCATCGCGGGCGGGACCACCATCTTGGCCGTGAGTCACGACGCCCGGCTCAACGCCCACGCGAACCGGCTCGTCCCGATTGTCGCCGGCAAGACCGAACCCGCAGCCCCGTGATCGGCGACTCCACCCCTCGGCGTCAACTCGTGGCATCCGGGATCGCGAAGCGGTTCGGTCGCACCGTGATCCTCGACGCCGTGGATCTCACGGTGCGGGGCGGCGAGATCGTCGCCTTGACCGGCGAGAACGGCGCCGGTAAGACCACGTTGATGCGCATCTGCGCAGGGTTGATCCGCGCCGACTCCGGCACGGTGCAGGTGGGCGGATCCGTCGGGTACTGCCCGCAGATCCCCGGCCTCTTCGAACTCCTCACCGCGGATGACCACCTCGTGATGTTCGGACGTGGTGCCGGAATCGACCGCGCCGAGTCGTTGCGTCGGGGTCACGCGATCCTGGAGGAATTCGGATACCCGCGGCGAGAGCGATCCGTGGTCCGGGATCTGTCGGGCGGGACCCGCCAGAAGCTGAACCTCACGCTGGCCTTGCTCGCGGATCCGGCGATCCTGCTCTTGGACGAGCCGTACCAGGGTTTCGACCACGGCACGTACGTCAACTTCTGGGACCACTGCCAGGTGTGGCGCGACGCCGGGAAGGCCGTGCTGGTCGTGACCCACATGTTGGCCGAACTCGAACGAGCCGACCGCGTCGTCGAGCTTCCGGCGCATTCTTCCCGCGCGCTCGCCGCCGCCGAGTCATGAACTCCCTCCGGCGCATCGGGATCATGGCCGAGATGCACGGCCGGGACCTCACGCGTCGCCACGCGGCCCTCGGCCTGCTCGTCGCACTGCCACTCAGCTTCTATCTCGCGTCGATGGGTTCGGGGACGAAGTCGATCATTGCCGGCGGGGTAGGGATGGCCTTCGCCATCTCCGGGGCAACCCTGTTCTCGGTCTTGTCGTCGGGGGAAGTGGATCAGCGGCTGATCCTCAGCGGATACCGCCCGATCGAGCTGTTGTTGGGCCGGCTGCTGTTCCTCGCGCCGCTGGGCCTTGCCATCAGCGCCGGCTTCAGCGTGCTGATGGCGATGGTTTCCCATCCGGCCCAGCCGTGGCTCACCTTCCTGGGCGTGACCGCGGTCGCGTTGCAGTCGATTCCATTCGGGCTGCTGGTGGGCACCGCGCTCCCCCGCGAACTCGAAGGCACCCTCGTCCTCATCGGTGTGGTCGGGATGCAGTTGGCCATGGAACCCACGTCGCCCATCGCGCGGCTCCTGCCGTTTTACGGTCCGCGCCAACTGATCGCGGCCAGCCTCGACGGAAGCGGGCCCATCACCGGGCCCCTTGTCCTCACCGCGGTGTACGGGGTCGCGCTCTTGGTCGTGGCTCGGATCCTGGTTGCCCGACGCGTCGGGGTGACCCGCCACGGTCAGATGTCCGCGACCGCCACGGGTGGATAGCGGAGCCTCACAGACACTGCAGCGCCGCCGACACCGCCTCCTCGGGTGACGATGCGGTGTCGATCGTCACCGCCGTGGGCCACGCGTCCGCACTGAGCGCCATCCGCCGGGCGACGCCGGCCGTGGCATCGGAGACGTCGTCTCCGGCCGCGAGTCGCTCCTCCAAGCGGCGGACGGCCACCGAGTCCGGTGCCGTGCACCGGAACTCGACGCAGTCGCTCGCGGTCTCCTCGGCCACCTGCTGCGCAGCTTCCCGCCAACGGCCGATGCTCCATGACGCATCGAGAATCACGGACTCCCCGCGCGCGAGCAGCAGGCCGGCGCGGTCCACCAACGTTCGGTAGGTCGCGGCCGTGTGCTCCCGGTCGTACATTCCCGCGCCGAACTCGTCGGAACGGTGTTCGGAGTGCGCGATGCCCTCGAGGTCCTTGCGCAGTTCATCCGACCGCAGCACGGTCCAGCCGAGCCGATCGCCGAGACCGGCCGCGAGTGTCGACTTGCCGGTTCCGGGCAGTCCACCGACGAGGACCAGCGCCACCCGGCCGCGCTGGAGATGCTCGTCACAGATCTCGAGCAGGCGGCGGGCCTGACCCTCGGCATCAGTATCGCCCTGCCCGACGCGCAGGCAGGCAACCTTCGACCGGACGTGCGCCCGGTACGCGATGTAGTGATGCGCCAAGCTGGCCGGATACGTCTCGGCCGAGAACTCCCGATACCAATCGAGAAAGCGGGCACCGAGCGCAGGCGCACCGATGCGCTCCAGATCCATCGCCAGGAAGGCCACGTCGGCGAGGACGTCTCCGAACCGCAACGAATCGTCGAACTCGATGCAATCGAGGATGCGAGGGCCATCATCGAGGCAGAAGATGTCGTCGGCGAGAAGGTCACCGTGTCCATCGCGCACCCGCCCTTCCGCGATACGAGCGTCGAACAGCGACTCGCGACCGCTGAGGTACCGGCGCGCCAACCCCGCGACTCGGCTCGCAGTCTCCGGGTCCAGCACCGGCCCCACGAACTGCGCCATGGTCGAGAAGTTGGCCTCCCAGTTGGCTCGCACCGACGCCGCGGTCGCGGCCGCGCTGATCTCGGCCGAGGTCGTCGCGGCCGCATGGAACCCCGCGACGGTGCGGGCGATGGAACGCAGCGCGTCGTCGACGTCGTCGCCCTTGCCCACGAGCGTCGTCAGGCGCCGGGACTCGGGCATGCGCTGCATGACCACGACCGAATCGCAGCGTTCACCGTCCGAGCCCACCACATCGGCGACATCGAGATAGACGTCAGGGGCCAGGCGTCGGTTCAGCTCGACCTCTCGGGTGCACATGCGCCGCCGGTCCTCGACCGTCGACAGATCCACGAAGTCGAGGTGCACCGGCTTCTTGACCTTGTAGACGCGTCGACCGATCATGAACAGCGTCGACACGTGCGTCTCGACCACCGCTGGAGGCCACGACTCCTCCTCCGCTCGACCTCCCACTCGACCTCCCACTGGCCACAGGCACCGAAGGCCCGAGTCTTGCCTCCGGACCGCTCCCGACCCAGAGTCGAAGGTCACGGCCAGGGTCGACCGCCTGTTGTATACCCCTAGGGGTATCTGCTAGAGTGAGCGAAGCAGCGCGAACAGTGCTGTGCTGCACGCGAAGCGACGTCAGCACGACGTAGGCGAGAGGACACCGACATGGCCACCATCCAACTGGACGCGGACACCTTCGAATCGACCATCACCGGCGACGGGATCGTTCTCGTCGACTGGTGGGCGTCGTGGTGCGGACCGTGCCGCATGTTTGCCCCGACGTTCGAGGCCGCGGCCGAGCAGCACCCCGACATCGTGTTCGCCAAGGTCGACACCGAGGCCCAGCAGGGTCTGGCCCAGGCTGCCCAGATCATGTCGATCCCGACCCTGATGGCGTTTCGCGACGGGATCCTCGTGTTCTCCCAGCCGGGCGCAATTCCGGCGCCTGCGCTCGAGGACCTCATCACCCAGATCCGCGCCCTCGACATGGCCGAGGTCCGCCGGGCGGTCGAGCAGCCGGCGTCATGACGACCGCGCGGTCCTCCGCCAAAGGTCCCGAACGTCACGGTCGGTAGGCACTGACAGAGGCGCCGCCGCCCGTGCGAGGGTTGG
>JAENVU010000381.1 GCA_016650415.1 Acidimicrobiia bacterium | reverse complement strand
GGCCAATGGGCCCGCAATTACTCGTGGCAGCGGTACACATCGATCGGTGCCGGCGCGACCGAGATCCAGAAGAACATCATCGCCAAGAAGGCTTTGCGCATCCGGCGAAGCTGACTCCGGCACTCCCGGCGCTGGCCCGTGCGGGTAAATCCGGTTGTTCACTCGGTGTGCGGGTGCCGGTGATGAACGTCTGAGACGTGGGGATGGGCGTGGACCAGCGGCTCGTGCTCGTGAGGATGGCTGTGAGGTTCGGTCGGGTCGACTCCTGGCGGATGCTCATGCTGGTGGTGCTCATCGTGAACGTGTCGGTGGTCGTGTTCCATGGCCTCGTGCGCGTGCCGGTGTGAATGCTCGTCCCCGATGAGCAAGACCACGCCGACCGCCATGACGACGGCTGCACCAACTTCGAGGCCGCTCCAAGAATCACCAAGGAGGGGAATGGCCAGCAGCGCGCCGGCAAAGGGAGCCGTGGCGAACATCGCCGACTCACGTGCCGCACCCAACATGCGGAGGGCGTACGCGTCCAACAGGATGGACACGCCATACGCAAACGCACCGACGAGCAGTGCGATGGCGAGTGGTGCCACCGCATCGACACTTTCGCTCCGGGCCAACGCAAGGCCGACGTTCACCAACGCGGCGACGCCGGTCTTCACCGCGACAATTTGGAACGGGTCCCTCACGGAGAGCCGCTGAGTGAGGTTGTTGTCGATTGCCCATCCGAGGCAGGCGCCGCCGATGAGTACGTATCCCACCGCGTCGCCACTCCCTGTCGAAGCCTGAGCAGTGAGAGCCGCGGACGCGACGAACACCGTGGCTGCTCCGACCCATGAGCGCCCGCTCAGGTACTCGCGGAGCGCGAACACCCCGACCAGCAGCGTGAACGGCCCCTCGAGGTTGAGGAGAAGTGACCCCGCCAAGCCACTGACCCGTTCGAGTCCGAACATGAGCAGCACCGGGGCGACGATGCCTCCCGAGACCACGAGTCCCGCGAGGGAGGGCGCGTCGCTTCGTCGGAGCCGCGCCTCGCGGCGGTTCCGGCCGAGCCACGCCACCGGCGCGACCGCGAGAAAGGCTCCGAGATAGAGCAGGCCCGCGAGCATCTGCGGACCGACGTGATCGAGCAGCCCCTTCGACGCCGGCGCACTGGCGCCGAAGAGCACCGCGGCTGCCAGCCCGACCCCGTACCCGACTCGTTCCCGTCGCATTGTCCCGAACGCTATCCAGTCTCCTGGCAGACTGAGGGCTTGTTGGTTGTCCGGTCCCTCGCACGCGATAGGCGACCATGAGCCTTCGCCTCGGCATCGTCACCCCCGTCCTCACGCGGCTGCCCGGTGCGCACGCGCAGTGGGAGGAAACTGCCGGGCTCGCCGAAATCGAACGGGTTGTCGTGAAGGCCGAGGGGCTCGGGTACGACTTCTGCACGTGCAGCGAACACGTGGCCGTGCCGGCCGACATCGCGGAAGTGCGGGGCGGCACCTATTGGGATCCGCTCGCGATCTTCGGGTACCTCGCCGCGCGCACGACAACCATCAAGCTCGCCACGTTCGTCCTGGTCCTCGGCTACCACCACCCACTCGCGATCGCGAAGCGGTACGGCACCCTCGATGTGGTGAGTGACGGCCGTCTCGTCCTCGGCGTCGGGTCCGGATCTCTCGAGGAAGAATTCGAACTCCTCGGTTCGCACTTCGCCGACCGGGGAGCACGCGCCGACGATGCGATGCGCGCCCTCCGCGCGGCGTTGTCGGAATCACGCCCGTCGTACCACGGCGAGTTCTACGACTTCGACGACTTCCTCGTCGAACCTCATGCGGTGCAACGCCACGTGCCGATGTGGGTGGGCGGCCGGACCGCCCGCTCGCTCCGCCGCGCCGTCGAACTCGGCGACGGCTGGGCTCCCTTCGGACTGCGCACCGCGGAGCTCGACGAACTCCTCACCCGGGCACGGGACCGCGACGCCTGGGCCGAACGGGACACGCCCATCGAGGTCGTGCTCCAGAACGACCGTCCGTGGGACCCACTCGGCGAGCCGGAACGGGTGGCGGACCAGCTCGGGCGCATGCACGCCATCGGCGCGACCGGGCTCGCGGTCCGGCTCGTCCACCATTCCGTCGACCACTACTGCGACCAACTCGGGGCACTCGCGGCGCTCACTACGATCCGCAAGCCATGACCCTGCGCATCGCGGCCCTCGTCAAACAGATCCCGGCGTTCGAGGAGATGACGCTCGGACCCGACGGTCGGCTCGTGCGCGAGGGACTCGACCTCGAGATGAGCGCCTACTGCCGCCGGGCCGTCGCCCAGGCCGTCGCGCTCGCGGTCGAGCACGGCGGGTCCGTCACGGTCGTGACCCTCGGGCCGCCGAGCGCAGAGGACTCGCTGCGGGAGGCGATCGCCTGGGGCGAGGCGCGAGACGTCGCCACCTCCGGGATACTCGTCAGCGACACCCGGTTCGCCGGATCCGACACTCTGGCGACGGCGCGCGCCCTCGCCGCAACGCTGGAGCGCCAAGGACCGTTCGACCTGGTTCTCGTCGGCCGCAACTCGGTCGACGCGGACACCGGTCAGGTGGGTCCCGAACTCGCGCAGCTCCTCGACCTCCCGTTCGTCACCGGTGCTCGCCACCTGACGTTGGCCGACGGTGTGCTCGACATCCGAGCCGAGCACGACGACGGGTGGGCCCAGGTCCGGGTCGCGCTCCCGGCCATCGTCTCGACCGCGGAGCGCTTGACCGAGCCCTGCAAGGT
>JAENVU010000380.1 GCA_016650415.1 Acidimicrobiia bacterium | reverse complement strand
GCAACCGCCACCGCAACCGCCACCGCAGCCCCCGCCCCAGCCCCAGCCCCAGCCCCAGCCCCAGCCCCAGCCCCAGCCCCAACCGCAGCCGCAACCCGGTCCGGTGTTCCGCAGTGAGTGCCTCACCCGCACGCCGATCCAGTCGGTCACCGGCAGCCAGTCCAGCCGGTTCAAGCCGTCCCTCGGATCGCCGCTGGCCGTCGACGCTCGTACCGCGAACTGGACCCAGATCGACGACTGGCCGGTCTCGGTGACCGGAACCGCACCACTGTGTTGGGACGGTGGCCGCGTCATGGGCACCTACGGCTCCGCCACCACGTGGGACACCTTCCACCACACCGGCGGATTCAGTTTCAACAACCCGAACTCGATCATCGAGAACGTGCGCGTCCACAACTACGGCGACGCCATCAACGTCCGCGAAGGCGCGACCAACTGGAAGGTCCGGGCGGCGCACACCACGCTCACCCACGACGACTGCCTCCAGGACGACTACCTGACCTCGGGTGTCATCTCCGAGTCACTCTTCGACGGGTGCTACGTCGGAATCTCGACGCGGCCGTCGTCGAACAACAGCACGTCGAACGGTAAGAACGAGACCGTCACGCTGACGGGTTCGCTGCTCCGGCTCCAGCCCATGCCCACCGTGTACAAGGGCCCGGCGCCCGGCCACGGCGGATTCTTCAAGTGGGACGACACCGGCCGTTCGCCGAAGTTGGCGCTGTTCAACAACGTCTTCCGGGTGGACCAGACGCCGAACCACGGCTCGCTCGGGCTTCCGAGCGGATACCAGGTGAGCTGCTCGGGCAACACCATCGTGTGGCTCGGCAAGGGTGCGTTCCCGGAGGCCGCGTCGTGGAAGGCGAAGTGCCCCGACACTCGCATCGTGACGTCGGTCTCGACCTGGGATGACGCCGTCACCAGGTGGAATGCCATCCACTGATCCACACCGCGAAACGAACTCCCCGATGTCACCCCGGACCCGTTGGTCCGGGGTGACATCGCGCGGTCTCGGACCCGGATCCGGATCCGCTAGGCCGTTGTACTCATTCACCAACATCTCGTAAATCTGACGCATTTGCCCGGTTTATAGTCGTGTCCATTCACCCGACACCTGGTCCCTTGGCAGGAGCACCATGACCACCGAAATTTCGACTGCGTCCGAACCCTCCGAGGCGTCGCCGCGCCGCGTCCTCGTGACCGGCGCAGCCGGTTTCGTCGGCAGCCACCTCGTCGACACGCTCGTGGCCCGCGGCGACGACGTGATCGGCGTCGACTGCTTCACGCCGTACTACTCACACGGAGCGAAGAGCGCGGCGATTGCCGACGCGCAGGAACACGAAAACTTCACGCTGATCGAAGCCGACCTGCGAGATGCCCCGCTGACCGAGCTGCTCGACGGCATCGACACGGTCTTCCACCAGGCCGCCCAGCCGGGAGTGCGCTTGTCATGGTCGGACGGCTTCTCCGAGTACGCGAGCCACAACGTGTTGGCCACCCAACGCCTGCTCGAGGCCGCCCACGACCGGGAAGTGCGTCGGTTCGTCTACGCATCGTCGTCGTCGGTGTACGGCAACCAGGATCGGTATCCGACCGTCGAGACCGACCTTCCCGGACCGTACAGTCCATACGGCGTCACCAAACTTGCTGCCGAACATCTCTGCGGCCTCTACGCCGAGAACTGGGGGGTCTCCACCGTGGCCCTTCGGTACTTCACCGTTTTCGGTCCGCGCCAGCGTCCCGACATGTCGATCCACCGACTCTGTGAAGCGGTCGGCACCGGCGCATCGTTCCCTCGATTCGGCGACGGTACGCAGATCCGAGAGTTCACCTACGTGAGCGACATCGTGGCGGCGAACCTCTGTGCGGCAGATGCCACGGTCGACCCGGGGACGGTTGTGAACATCGCGGGTGGAGGCGAGATCACCCTCAACGAACTCATCGCGATGGTGGGTGAGTTGGCCGGCACGGAAGTGACGATCGAGGACCACCCGGCCCAGGCGGGCGATGCGAAACGCAACGGCGGATCGACTGCCCGTGCGTCGGAGTTGCTGGGTTGGGCGCCACAGGTCAGCCTGCGCGACGGCATCGCTGCCCAACTCGCGTGGCACAACGAGCGTCGATCCGTCGCCGTCTGACTCTCCGCGCCGCCGACCAATATCGTTGGGGGAGCGACGCGGGGGACTGCTAGAGTTCCCTGGCTCTCATCAAGAGTCTTGAGCCCCCATCGTCTAGTGGCCTAGGACGCCGCCCTTTCACGGCGGTAACGGGGATTCGAACTCCCCTGGGGGTACCAACCGTCTTCGGACGGCTCTGGTCCTGTGGTGCAGTTTGGAGTGCACGCCGCCCTGTCAAGGCGGAGGCCGCGGGTTC
>JAENVU010000379.1 GCA_016650415.1 Acidimicrobiia bacterium | reverse complement strand
GCGGGCCGCTCGGGCATTCCCGCGAGTTCGGCGCGCAGGAGGTCACCCTCGTCGCCGTCGCCGATCACGATGACCCGGTCGCGGGACTCGGCTCGCGCTCGCCCACCTTCGGCAATGCCGGCACAGAGGAAGTACCAGGGCACCAACACGGTTGCGGCTCCGAAGATCACGAAGCGCGGGAGCAGCTGTCCGCCCGCCACCAGAGTGATCAGCGACATGAGGACGGCACCGAGCGTTCCCGCCCCTGCCGCGACCAGCAACTTGTTACGACTCGGAGCCAGCGTCGGCAGTCCCGCCGCGTACGCCGCGATCAGGAGGACACCGCAATACGTGATGGACCAGCCGATACGGGCCGAGTCGGTCAGGTCGTAGAAGTGCGTGAGCGCGTGCAGTTTGGCCAGGCCGAATACCGCCCCGGCGACACCGAGAGCTAGCAGCAAGCGCGCGGAACGACGCATACCGATCTATCGGCAGGCTCGGCCCGTGAATCGAGACGGAGTTCAGTGACGCTGAGCGTTCAACACCAGCAACCGTGGGATCGCGGCCGACTCCGAGTACCCGGGTGCCCGGGCCAGAAAACCCGGGGGCGGTGCGGGTTCGAGCATGCGCTGCAGGAACAGGCCACAGTCGGCCATGGTGTTCACGTAGCGTGACATCGGGCGATGGACGAACGGCAGGTGAACATCCGGCGCGATCTGCTCGATCGAGACGTCCTCGATCAGATACGGCCCGATACGCCAATACTGTTCCTCGAGGATGTGGTCGTCGATCCAACCGCTTCCCGGGACCTGCAAGAGCGGGTGATTCAGGAGGAACAGGAAGGTCCCGCCCGGCTCGAGGACTCGCGCGACCTCGGCGAGGGCGGCATCGACGGCAACGATGTGTTCGAACACCAGGCACGCGACCACCGCATCGAAGCTGGCATCGGGAAACGGAAGCGCGTCGGCACTGGCGCGGGCGTATGCCGGTCCCCCGCCCCGTTCGCGCGCCACCACCGTCTGGGCGTGCGAGGGATCGATCCCGAGGGCGTGCTCCACACCGGCGGCCATCAGGTGACGGGCGAGCTGGCCCTCCCCCGTCCCGATGTCGAGCACGCTCCGAGCGTGACCGAGATGTTCGGCGACGATCGGCAGGATCTGTTCGACGTACTCCGGGTCCGCCCCGTCGGTGAACTCGTCCTGCCACCACTGCGCATTCTCTTCCCAATACTCGCGCTCTTGCGACTGCGTCGCAGGCCGCTCGGGCCCTGCTCCGCCGCGACTGCCGGGCGTGGCGATGGCTGCGGCGTCGCTTCGGCCTTCCTGCACGTCGGGCACCTCAGACGCCGAGCATGGGCGCGAGGAACTGGCCGGTGAAGCTCCCCGGAGTCTTGGCAACGTGTTCGGGTGGGCCTTCGGCGATGATCTTGCCGCCGCCGTCGCCCCCTTCGGGTCCGAGGTCGATCAACCAGTCGGCCGATTTGATGACGTCGAGGTTGTGCTCGATGACGAGGATCGTGTTGCCGACGTCGACGAGTCGCTGCAGGACGCCGAGCAACCGGCGGACGTCCTCGAAGTGCAACCCCGTGGTCGGTTCGTCGAGGATGTAGATGGTCCGACCGGTCGAGCGCTTCCCGAGTTCCGTCGCGAGTTTCACCCGTTGCGCTTCGCCACCGGAGAGGGTCGGTGCCGGCTGGCCGAGCCGCACGTACCCGAGCCCGACGTCGACGAGCGTCTGCAACCAGCGGGCGATCGACGGCTGGTTCACGAAGAACTCCACTGCTTCCGCACACGACAAGTCGAGGACATCGGCGATGTTCTTGCCCTTGAACGTGATGTCGAGTGTGTCCCGGTTGTACCGCGCGCCCTTGCAGACCTCACACGGGACGTAGACGTCGGGCAGGAAGTGCATCTCGATCTTGATCGTGCCGTCACCGGCGCACGCCTCGCAGCGTCCGCCCTTCACGTTGAACGAGAACCGACCTTGCGCATAGCCGCGGATCTTGGCTTCGGGGGTGGCCGCGAACAGGGCGCGAACCTTGTCGAAGACGCCGGTGTAGGTGGCCGGGTTCGAGCGGGGTGTCCGGCCGATCGGCGACTGGTCGATGTTGATGACCTTGTCGAGCGCGTCGGCACCGTCGACACTCTTGTGCTTGCCGGGCACCGTGCGAGACCGGTAGATCTTCTGCATCAGCGAGTGGTACAGGATGTCGTTGACGAGCGTGCTCTTGCCGCTGCCGCTCACGCCCGTGACCGCCACGAAACACCCGAGCGGAAACTTCGCGTCGATGTTAGCGAGGTTGTGCTCCCGGGCGCCGCGCACGGTGAGCCAGTTGTCGCCCGGCGCGCGGCGGCGATCCGGAATCGCGATCTCGCGCTGGCCGGACAGGTACTGACCGGTCATCGATCGCGGCTCGGCGAGGATCGCATCGAGCGAACCTTCCGCGACCACATCGCCGCCGTGCTCGCCGGCGCCCGGTCCGATGTCGACGACGTGGTCCGCGACCCGAATCGTTTCCTCGTCGTGCTCGACCACGATCACCGTGTTGCCGAGATCCCGCAGCCGGATCATCGTGTCGATCAGCCGTTGGTTGTCGCGTTGGTGCAGACCGATCGACGGTTCGTCCAGGACGTAGAGCACCCCGACGAGACCGCTGCCGATCTGGCTGGCGAGGCGAATGCGCTGCGCTTCGCCGCCGGCCAGGGTTCCCGACGACCGGTTGAGGCTGAGGTAATCGAGCCCGACGTCGAGCAGGAACGTGAGCCGCTCGTTGACCTCCTTGAGGACCCGCTCGGCGATGAGCCGTTCGCGCTCGTTGAGTTCCAGCTGGGCGAAGAACGCGGCAGTGTTGCGAATCGAGAGGTTCCCGACGTCGGAGATGCTCTTCTCGCCGATCGTGACCGCGAGCGACGCGGGCTTCAACCGGGCGCCGCCGCAGGTGCCACAGGGCACCTCGCGCATGTATCCCTCGATCTGTTCCCGCGTGCGGTCGCTCTCGGCTTCGGAGTGCCGCCGCTCCAGCCACGGGATGACGCCCTCGTACTTCGTCTTGTACTCGCGCTTGCGGCCGTACCGGTTCTTGTACTTGACCAGCACCTGGACCTTGCCGGTGCCGTAGAGCACTGCCTTCTGCTGGGCCTTGGTGAGCTTCTTCCATGGCGTGGCCGTGGTGAATCCGAGTTCGTCGCCGACGGCTTCGAGCACGCGTCCGAAGTACTCGCCCCGGTACCCACTCCAGGGGGAGATCGCACCCTCGGCCACGGAGAGGTCGTCGTCGCCGATGACGAGTTCGGGATCGACCTCGAAGCGGGTACCGAGACCGTCGCACCGTTCGCAGGCGCCGTACGGGGAGTTGAACGAGAAGTTGCGGGGGGCCAACTCGTCGAAGCTCAGCCCGCAGTGGGAGCAGGCGAGATGCTCGGAGAAGGTCAGGACCTCGGAGTCCTCGGCGTCGGTGGCCTTGGCCTTGCGTGCCGTGCCCGGCAATGTCTCCTGACCGACGGCGGCCTCGTCCTTGCGCACGATTTCGACCTCGGCCACGCCCTCGGCGATCCGGAGCGCCGTCTCGAGCGAGTCGGTGAGGCGGCGCTCGATGCCGGGTCGGCGCACGAGCCGGTCGACGACCACCTCGATCGTGTGGTTCTCGTACCGCGCCAACCGATCCGCGCCGCGGTCGGCCAGTTCGATCGTCTCGCCGTCGATCCGGGCGCGGGTGAATCCTTGCTGGGCGAGTTCGTCGAGGAGACCGTCGTACTCACCCTTGCGGCCACGAACGACGGGCGCGAGCACTTGGAAGCGCGTGCCCTCGGGCAACTCCAACACTCGGTCGACGATCTGCTGGGGTGTCTGGCGGGTGATGACCCGTGAGCAGTTCGGACAGTGAGGCACGCCGATGCGCGCGTACAGGAGCCGGAGGTAGTCGTAGATCTCGGTGATCGTGCCGACGGTCGAGCGCGGGTTGCGACCCGCCGACTTCTGGTCGATGGAGATCGCCGGCGACAAGCCCTCGATGAAGTCGACATCGGGCTTGTCCATCTGTCCGAGGAACTGACGCGCGTAGCTCGACAGACTCTCGACGTAGCGGCGTTGGCCCTCGGCGTAGATCGTG
>JAENVU010000378.1 GCA_016650415.1 Acidimicrobiia bacterium | reverse complement strand
CTGGACGCCAAGCGTCGTCACCGCGATTGGGAACACACCTTCAACGCGGTCCTCCCGGGACCGGCTGCGTGATGCAGTGGATGTTTCCTCCGCCGAGGAGGACTTCTCTCGCCGGCACGCTCACCACCCGGCGATCCGGGAACAGCTCGCCGATCACGGCGAGTGCCTCATCGTCGTGGGCCCCATCGAGGCCGGGCACGACCACCCGATCGTTCGCCGGATAGAAGTTCACGTACGACGCCGCGAGCCGATCGCCTGCCCGTCGCGCCTGGACGCCGACCCCCCGGACGACCGCGGCAGCCTCCTCGGCCGTGACGGTGAGCGGCCCCGGCTGGTGCACCAGGTGGACCTCGAACGATCGACCCTGCGCGTCGACGTCGGACTCCAATCGGCGGCGGGCATCAAGGGACCGCTCGTATTGCGGATCGGCCCGATCATCGGTGGAACTCAGCAGCACGACACCGGGCCGGACAAAGCAGCACAGGTTGTCGACGTGACCGTCGGTCTCGTCGTTCACGACACCGAGTCCGAGCCAGACGACCCGCTCCGCGCCGGTGAACTCGCGCAGGAGACGGTCGAGTTCGGACCGCGACCGCGTCGGGTTGCGGTTGGGATTGAGCAGGCACTCCTCGGTCACGAGCAGGGTTCCCTCCCCGTCGCTGTGGATCGACCCACCCTCGAGCACGAAAGGGGCGCGATACCGATCGACCGCCTCCGCCCCGCAGACGGCCGACGCCATGGCATCATCGTGGTCCCAGCTCGGGTAGAGCCCACCGTCGGCGCCGCCCCACGCGTTGAACTCCCAGTCGACGCCGCGCCGGGCGCCGGCATCGTCGACCACGAACGTCGGTCCGATGTCGCGCATCCAGGCGTCGTCGCTCGGAATCTCCAGGATCCGTACCGACGGGTCGAGCATCGCCCGGGCGCCGGGGCCGTCACCCGCATTCACCGCGACGGTCACGGATTCGGACTCCGCGATCGCGTTCGCCACCGCGGCGAAGGCCTCCCGGGCCGGCCGGGCCCCGTCGCGCCAGTTGTCCGGCCGGGCCGGCCAGGCCATCCAACACCCGGCATGGGGCTCGAACTCGCCCGGCATCCGAAACCCGTCCGCCGCCGGCGTCCCCCGGCGCAGTTCGCTCATCCGCTGAGAGTACGGCGAACCAATACTGGACACGCGCGAGGGTTCCTGCAAAAATGGAACAGGTTTCATTTTTGGATCCGCCCGAGCGGCGGCCCGTCAGCGGAGGTCAGCAATGGAGTTCGGTCTGTTCATGGGTGGATTCATCCACGAGGATCTGATGGCCGCGGATCCCGACGCCGAGCACCACCGCCTGATGAGCGAGGTCGACCTGGCCGTCGTCGGCGATCGCACCAACTGGAAGTATTCGTGGTGGACCGAGCACCACTTCCTGTGGGAGTACTCCCACATCTCGGCCAACGAGACGATCATGCCCTACGTCGCGGCGAAGACGAACCGGATGCACATCGGTTCGGGAATCATCAACATCACTCCCCCGGTCAACCACCCGGCCCGGGTCGCCGAGCGAGTGGCGATGCTCGACCATCTCTCCGAGGGCCGGTTCGAGTTCGGCACGGGTCGCGGGTCGTCCACGACCGAGCAGGCGGGCTTCGGAATCACCGACCCCGAGATCACCAAGGACATGTTCGACGAGGCCATCGCGGAGTTCAAGTACATGTGGCGCGACGGCACCTACTCGCACCACGGCAAGTTCTTCGACCTCCCGGAGCGCAACGTGCTGCCCAAGCCGTACGTGAAGCCCCACCCGCCGATGTGGGTCGCGGCCGGGAACCCGGGCACGTTCGAGAAGGCCGGGAAGATGGGCCTCGGAGTGTTGTGCTTCACGGGCGGATCACCCGAGAAGATGAAGCCGCTGATCGAGACGTACAAGGAAGCCATCAAGGACGCGGACCCGGTCGGCGAGTTCGTCAACGACAACGTCGCCATCACGTCCAGCTTCATGTGCCTCGAAGACGCAGACGCCGCGGTCGATTGGGCGACGCGTTCCGGAAACGGCCGTCAACAGAGCCTCGTGTTCAAGTATCTCGACACGTTCCCGAAGCCGGCGTGGGTGCCCGAGTGGCCGGAACTGATCCCGGACCCGACCGCCGAGCAAGTCGTCGCCGGACGCAAGATCGGTGCCAGCATCGTCGGCAACCCGGAACAGTGCGCCGAGGCATTGCGCCTGTGGGCCGACACCGGCGTCGATCAACTGGTCCTCGGACCATCGGGGTCGGTGTACCCGCACGAGTTGCTCGTCGAAACCGTCGAACTGTTCGGCAACCAGGTCATCCCCGAGTTCGATACCGACCCGGAGTTCTCGACCAACCGGTACCGCGCCGCGGCGCAACCGCACTGAGGCCGACGCACGGGTTCTCGCTCCACCCGGACCGCACGCACCGCATACCAGGTTCGACCGCCACGCGCCGTGGCCGCTCGGCCGCGCCGCGTTGCGGTGACTCGGCGGCACGGATTTTCGGGAACAGAAACCGGCCGCACGCCGTTGTTACGGTACGGCCAGCCACCCCCAAGCCGGCCCTTCTGACGTCGGTTGAGGCGCAGGACCTGCCCCCTGCCCCGGGTACCCTGCGCCTCCCGGCGTCAGGCCTTATTGGCTGACCCATTCCTCGGACTTCAGCCAGAGGGCGGCGGCCCGGTCCGGGTCGATCGCGTACGACTTGATCCCACCGCGGGCATCGGGCACATCGTTGCGTTCCGCGACGGCACAATCCTCGAGGTAGGCACCGCCGTGGGCGTCGAGTTCGGGCGCGGTCGCGGCGAAGACCGTCGTTGCGGCACCTTGGGGAACCGTCTTCCACTCCATCGCCTGGCCCGCGGGCATGGAGTCGGTCAGCACCGCGATGGTCTCCTCGGTGAGGTGACGACCCAACTCGGTCACGATGCCGCCCGGATGCAGCGAGTACGCGTGGGCACCCTGATCGGCGAGCCGTCGATCGAGTTCGACCGCGAACAGCGCGTTCGCAGTCTTCGAACGGCCGTACGCGACCCACGGTTCGTACTCGGTCCGTTCGAAGTTCGGGTCGTCGAGGTCGACGTCGGAGAAGCGGTGGCCCGCCGAGCTCAAGGCCACGACGCGCGACCCCGCGCCGAGTGCCGGTGTGAGGAGTTGGGTCAGCAGGAAATGGCCGATGTGGTTGGTGCCGATCTGGAGCTCGAATCCGTCTGCGGTCGTGGCCCACGGACACGCCATCACGCCAGCGTTGTTGATGAGCACGTCGATGTGATCGTTTTCGACGAGGAACTCGGCGGCAAAGGTCCGCACACTGGCGAGCGATCCCAAGTCCAGGACCCGAACGTCCAACCGCGCGTCGGGAACGGTCGCCCGGATGCGATCGGCCGCGGCGTCGCCACGCCGGGGATCGCGCACCGCCATCGTGACGCGCGCACCGTGCTGGGCCAGGGCGCGGGTGGTCTCCTCCCCGAGGCCGGCCGACGCGCCGGTGACCACCACGTGGCGGCCGGTGAGGTCGACGCCTTCGAGGACGTCGTCAGTCGTGGAAGTCGCACCGAAAGTCATGCCCAACCTTGGCACACCTCGGGAGTTGGCAGCCGCGAGCGGACCTACCGGGCGCCGTGATGGGCCCGGCGGTCTCGGGCCTCTCGCATCTGGTCCCGTTCCGCCATCAGCGCGCCGCGGGTCCGGCCCACGCGCCACCCCCACGCCATCAACAGCTCGGGCCAGCCGAACGCGAGATACGAGACCCAGGCTCCCCGGAGGCGCGCTTTGCGACTCCCGTACCCGGCCTAGAGCGGGCGGCGAAAGCTGCTGAGGTCGCGACGATGCCAGCGAAATGCAGGGAACGCGACGGCATAGCCCACGACCACAGCCAGAGCAGCGACGATCGGCACCAACCCCCCCCCCAGTGTTGCGGGCCGGAACGCCCCAACAGTGTGCCTCAGATCAGGACGAGCATGCGACCACCGTGGATACGGAACCGAGGGGGCTACTTGATGAGCTTGATGATGTTGAACATCGGCAGGTAGAGACTGATGATCATTCCCCCGACGATCGTACCCATGACCACGATCATGAGCGGCTCGATCAACGAGGTCAAGGCGTCGACCGTGGCGGTGACTTCCTGGTCGTAGAAGTCGGCGATCTTGTCGAGCATCTCGTCGAGCGCACCGGTCTCTTCACCCACCGCGATCATCTGCGTCACCATCGGCGGGAAGACCTCGTGCTTCTCCAACGGACGGGCCAGCGTGTCACCACGTTTGACCGCGCCTTGGGTCTCGCGCAGCGCGATCGACACGGTCTCGTTTCCGGCGGTCTCGGCGACGATGTCGAGCGCCTCGAGAATGCCGACACCCGAGCGGGTCAGCGCGGCGAGCGTCCGGGAGAACCGAGCGAGCGCGGTCTTCCGGGTCAGGATCCCGAAGACCGGGACCCGCAACTTGAACGCGTCCCATGCGACCCGACCGTTCGGCGTATTGATCCACCGACGGAACATGAACACCCCGACGCCGGCCAACGCGATCATGATCAGGAAGTACGACTTGAGCATGTCCGACAGCGAAATGAGTACCCGGGTCGGCAACGGGAGCTTGCCGCCGAGGTCGTCGTAGATCGCCTTGAACTGGGGAACGATGAACAACAACATCGCGGCCGAGATCAACAGACAGATGGACAGCGCCACGACCGGGTAGGTCATGGCCGACTTGACCTTGCGACGCAGCTCGACCTGCTTCTCGATGGTGTCCGCGAGCCGCATGAGCACGGCGTCGAGCACACCACCGATCTCTCCGGAGCGGACCATGGCGATGTAGAGCCGGCTGAACACCTTCGGGTGCTTGGCCAACGCGGTCGAGAGCGACACGCCCTTCTCGACGTCGAGGCGGATCTCGCCGATGATGCGCGCGAGCTCGGGGTTCTCGGTCTGTTCCGCG
>JAENVU010000377.1 GCA_016650415.1 Acidimicrobiia bacterium | reverse complement strand
TCGGCACCACGGGCGTTCACGCCGACGGTCGTGTCCTCCGCGTCTTCGTCACCGACCACGAGCACCCACGGCACCTTCTCGGTCTTGGCTCTCCGCACCCGATTGCCCAGGGTGTCGTTGTGCGCGTCGAGGACTTCGACCCGCAACTTCTCGGACCGGAGCCGGTTGGCAACCCGTGCTGCGTAGTCGTGGTGACGATCGGCGACGGGCAGGACCGACACCTGCACCGGCGCGAGCCAGGTGGGAAATGCCCCCGCGTAGTGCTCGAGCAGGATGGCGAAGAACCGCTCGATCGATCCGAAGAGCGCTCGGTGGATCATCACCGGCCGGTGCCGTTCGTTGTCGGCGCCGACGTAGTGGAGATCGAACCGCTGCGGAAGTTGGAAATCGACCTGGATCGTGGACATCTGCCAGGTCCGACCGATCGCGTCACGGGCCTGCACCGAGATCTTGGGCCCGTAGAAGGCGCCGCCACCTTCGTCCATCACCAGGTCGAGGCCCGCGCTCTCGGCCACGACGCGTAACGCCTCGGTCGCTTCGTCCCACTCCTCGTCCGATCCGACGGCCTTGGCCTCCGGCTTGGTCGAGAGTTCGAGGTAGAAGTCGTCGAGGCCGTAATCGCGAAGCAACCCGAGGACGAACTCGAGCAGCGACATCAGTTCTTCGGTGACCGCTTCCTTCGTGCAGAAGATGTGCGCGTCGTCCTGGGTGAACCCGCGAGCGCGGGTCAGCCCGTGCACCACCCCCGACTTCTCGTACCGGTACACGGTGCCGAACTCGAAGAGGCGGAGCGGGAGTTCGCGGTAGGAGCGGGTCCGGTTCCGATAGATCAAGATGTGGAACGGGCAGTTCATCGGCTTCAGGTAGTACTCCGTGCCCGCGTCCAGCTCCATCGGCGGGTACATACCTTCCGCGAACCACTGGAGGTGTCCGCTCGTCTCGAACAGGTGCGACTTCGAGATGTGCGGTGAGTACACGAACTCGTATCCCCCGGCCACGTGCTGGGCCCGGGAGTAGTCCTCCATGACCCGTCGGACGGTCCCACCCTTCGGGTGGAACACGGCGAGGCCGGACCCGACTTCATCCGGGAACGAGAAGAGGTCGAGTTCGACACCGAGCTTGCGATGGTCGCGCCGTTCCGCTTCTTCCAGCCGGTGGAGGTGCTCCGCGAGCACCTCCTTGCTCTCCCACGCCGTGCCGTAGATCCGCTGCAGCTGCGGGCGCTTCTCGTCGCCCCGCCAGTACGCGCCGGCGACGCGGGTGAGCTTGAAGGCACCGAGCTTGCCGGTGGACGGGACGTGCGGGCCGCGGCACAGGTCGAGGTACGCGGTGGAGCCATCGGCCCGGACGTTGCGGTAGACGCCGACCACGCCGTTGCCGATCACCTCACCGGCATCCTCGTCGTCGGCCGCACCACTGGTGACGTTGGTGATGATCTCGAGCTTGAACGGCTGATCGGCGAAGAGGTCCGAACCCTCCGCCGCCGTGTGTTCCTCGCGAACGAACGACTGGTTCTCGGCAATGATCTCGCGCATCCGGGCCTCGATACGTTCGAGGTCGGCGTCGTGGAAGCGCGCACCGCCGGGGAGTTCGAAGTCGTAGTAGAAGCCGTCGGCAATCGCCGGTCCGATCGCATACTTCGCACCGGGGAACAGATCGAACACGGCCTGGGCCAGGAGGTGCGCGGTGGAGTGGCGCAGGACTTCCCGGCCTTCGTCGGTCGTGCCGGTCACGATCGCGACCTGCGCGTCGGCGTCGATGGGTCGGGTGAGATCGATGGTTTCACCGTTGATCGTGACGGCGAGCGCCGCCTTGGCCAGACTGCGGCCGATACTGGCCGCGACCTCGGCTCCAGTGGTCCCGGCGGGATAGTCGCGCTGAGAACCATCGGGCAACGTGAGCGTGATCGGGGTGGACATCGTCCCGAGGTTACCGGCGCCCCTTCCCCGCCCGGGGACGATTCGCCGCCGTATGATCTGCGACCTTCCGACCGCTACCGAGGAGTTGTCCCCAAAATGGCGACCGCCACCGCTGAACTCACGATGAACGCAACCCCTGAAGCAGTGTGGGCCATCGTGCGCGATTTCCACGGCCTCCAGACCTGGATGCCGGGCATCGATTCACTCGAGTCCGAGGGCGACGACCGCATCCTCTCGATGATGGGGATGAGCATCCGGGAACGCCTGGTGAACCTCGATGACGCGGGCAAAGCGATCACCTATGCCATCGTCGACGGCGCGCCGGTGGAATCCCACGAGGCGACGATCACCGTGCACGAGGCCGACGGCGGCTCCCGCGTCACCTGGGACGTCACCGCCACTCCCGACGAGATGGCCGGCATGATGCAAGGTATCTACCAGGGCAGCCTCGACGCCCTCAAAGCCCACGCCGGGGGTTAGAGCGCGCGCGTCGCGTCGACGCCGATGAGGGCGCAGAGTTCGGTGAGGACCGCGGGCGCGGTCTGATCCGACCCACCCGAGAGAATCGCGTCGGCGAGTTCGCCGAGGGCATCGATGGCTTTCGGCGCGTCGAGATCGTCGTCGATCGCGGCCCGGACACGCGCCGCGAACGGAGCCGGGTCCGGCCCGTTCGTGCATTGCGCGGCGGCGACGAGTCGGTGCAGCAGCGCGGTGCCGTCCTGGATGTCGGTGTCGTGCCACTCGAACCCGGAGCGGTAGTGGTGGTGCATCAGCGCGAGCCGGATCGCGCGGGGATCCACGGTCTCGCGCAGATCGCTGATGAAGACGAGGTTGCCGAGCGACTTGCTCATCTTCTCGCCCTCGTAGGCGACCATCGCCGAGTGCAACCAGTGCCGCACGAAGGGCTGACCGGTCAGCGATTCACTCTGGGCGATCTCGCACTCGTGGTGCGGGAAGATCAGGTCGGTGCCGCCTCCATGCAGGTCGATCGTCGGGCCGAGTTCCTGCATCGACATCGCCGAGCACTCGACGTGCCAGCCCGGACGGCCGACGCCGAACGGAGCGCGCCAGGCGGGTTCGTCGGGCCCGCTGGGTTGCCACAAGATGAAGTCGAGCGGACTCCGGCGGTGCGGGTCGTCGGGGTTGCCACCACGCGCTCGCGCGAGCCGGACCATCTGGTCCTCGGAGTACTGCGATAGCTTGCCGAAGTTCGCGAAGCTCGACACGTCGAAGTACGCGGTTCCATGCGTGAGGTAGGCGTGGCCGGAATCGAGGAGTCGTTCGACGATCGAGATGATCTCGTCGATCGTCTCGGTCGCACGAGGTTCGGCGATCGGTGGCCGCATCTCCAGCGCGTCCATATCCGCGCGGAAGCGAGTGAGTTCGGCCTCGGCCAGTTCGAGGTACGGGATTCCCAGCTCGCGGGCCTTGGGCAGGATCGAGTCGTCGACATCGGTCACGTTGCGCACCATGTGCACCTCGTGGCCGAGTTCCTCGAGCCGGCGGATGAGCAGGTCGTAGGTCAGATAGGTCGCCGCGTGACCGAGGTGGGTCGAGTCGTACGGAGTGATCCCGCACACGTACATCCGCACCAGATGGTCGGGCTCGAATGGAACCACCGCCCGCCGGGCGGTGTCGTAGAGGCAGATAGTCACGCGATCAGAAACCCGACAGCCGGAGACCGGCACGGACCTTGTGCCGGATGTTGATGGTCAACAACACGGCCGCGAACGTCTCCATTCCGACGGCGTTCTCGAGCGATCCACCGTCGAACGCCCGCAGGTCGGGGATCGCACGGATGATCTCCATCAGGGTCGACCGGGCGGTGTCGTCGTTGCCGCACGCCACGACGTCGCTTTCCATCTTCTCGTCGAGATTGGCGAACTCGGCGGCGGGGACCAGGTGGAAGGCCGTGACGACCTCGGACCGCCAGAGCAGCGCCTGCATCTCCTTGGCGATCGAACCGTGGGGTGGCAGGACCGCATTGAACTCGGTGCCGTTGCGGACCAGGTGATTCGCCATCGAGACCACGATCTTGCCGGCCAGCTGATCGGCGAAGTACTTGGCCGTGGCCAGCGCCGCATCGGCGTGCACCGCGAGCACGACGACGTCG
>JAENVU010000376.1 GCA_016650415.1 Acidimicrobiia bacterium | reverse complement strand
GATGGCGACGAACGGCACGCCGACGAGTTCCGCGTTCGATCCGGCGACCCGAGCGTTCGATTTCACGTACTCGACCCGCCGCCCTGATGGCGGGGCCGCGGACCCGAAGTACCGGACCAGTCTCGTGATGCCGCACCGCGTCTATCCGGATGGGTACACCGCGACCGTCGACGGCGCGACCGTACATTCCTGTTCGACGACATTGGTCGTGAAGAATTCCCCCACGGCCGCGACGGTCCACGTCCAGGTCACCGCGGGCGGTCCCTGCGCCAAGCCCAAGGCGCCGTAGCGGGAACGTCAGTCGGAGAACGCGGCCCTCCCATGTCGTGAGGGTATGGGAACATCAGGAAGTGGGTTGGCTGGAATGGCAATGGGCCGTCGGTATCGCGGCGGTCGCGCTGGTGCTCGGCGTTGCCTGGCGCGGCGCGGAGCGATCCTGGCAACGCGCCGTCGCCGCCTTCGCCCGTGAACTGGCGTTGGTGCTCAGCCTGTACACGATCTGGATCCTCGCGGGTCGGCTGTCGGTGGTGCGGGTGGACGAAGGGCTCCGCAACGGACGGTGGGTCTATCAATTGCAGGACTCGTTGCACATGCCGAGCGAGACGGTGCTGCAGAACTGGATCATCCCGCGCCCCTGGGTGGCCCGGTTCACGAACGGCTACTACGCGATCGTGCACGTTCCCGCCATGTTGATCACGCTGGTGTGGCTGTACGTGGCTCACCGGGACAAGTACTCGCAGTGGCGCACTGCGCTCGCACTGACGACCTTCTTCTGTCTGTGTATCCAGTTCGTTCCGGTTGCGCCACCACGGATGTTCCCGCAGTTCGGCTTCGTCGACGTTGCGCGCCTCTTCGACCAGTCGGTGTACGGGCCGATCGGCCAGGGGATCTCGGATCAGATTTCGGCGATGCCGTCGGTCCACGTGGCGTGGGCGGTGTGGGTCGGCGCCGCGGTCGTCCACGCGGGTGTCAGTCGTTGGCGCGGGCTGATCATTCTTCATCCCTTGGCAACGATCTTCGCGGTGAGCGCGACCGCGAACCATTGGTGGTTGGACGGCGTCGTCGCCGCGGCGTTGCTCGCGTTGTCGGTCGGCATCGAGCGCACCACCACACGCGGGTGGCGGCGGATGCGTCAGGAGAGCGTGGTCACGCCGGCGTTGGTGGCGAGCGAGTCCGCCCCGGCGGCGAACGTGCCGCTCGAGGATTCTCTCCCCATGAGCACGTCGAGCGGATCGCGGAGATCGTCGACGTATCCGAGCGCGTAGGCGCCGAGGGAGTAGCCGAGCAGCCGCTGCAATCGCTCGGGGAGCTCGCGAGCGATCTCGGGCGGGACGGTGAGGAACTGGTTCTCCTCCTGGCGCAGCCACCCCACGCTGTAGGTGATGTTCACGCCAACCCGATCGGCATCGGAGGTGTTGGGACCGCCACCGTGATACAGGCCGCCGACGTACAACAACACCGAGCCCCGCTCCATCTCCGCGGGTTCGGTGTCGGCGATGGTGAGCCGGAGCTTGTCTTCGGCGAGGTGACTCCCCGGCACGACGCGGGTCGCGCCATTCGCTTCGGTGAAGTCGGTCGCCGCCCAGATCGTGTTGCACTGCACCTGGTAGTCGCTCGGGAACTCGAAGAAGTCGAAGGCCCACTGATCGCGGTGGATGGTCTGGACCGGGCCACCGGGCTCGATGCGGATCAGCTGCGTCAGGTGCAGTTGATAATTGTTGACGTGGGCGAGCACCCGGTCGACGGCGCCGAGCACGAGATCGTCGGTGATGAGTTCCCGCGACGATTCCGATCGTGCGACGAGGCCGCCGGTACGGCGCGTGCGCGGTCCGGCGAACTCGTCCGTGCCGTACGGGGTCGCGGTCACGAAGGGTTCCATCTCGACGTCGATGCGGTCGAGGACTTCGGGCGGTGCCAGCCGGTCGATGACGACGCAGCCGTCGGTGGCGATCACGGCCGCCACGTCGTCGGCCGCGGCGGTGGGGGGGAGGTGTCGAACCGTCATCCCACGACTGTACGGTCGAGGAGCCGGCGCGCGGTACCGCCGAGGAATTGCGCCATCGCGTCGTCGTCGAGCGGAAGGGCGCGCGCCTCGGCCAACGACCTCCGCATCGGGAACCAGGGTTCGTCCGAGCCCCAGAGCACGCGTCCGCGATAGGTCGAGCTGTTCATGAACTTCACCAGCCCGGGGTCCATGTACTGCGGCGCGTACGCGGTGCACGAGTGGTAGAGGTTCGGCCACTTGCGCATGTAGTTCATGAGCAACTCTTCGTAGGGATGACCCATGTGGGCGCCGATGACGACGAGGTCGGGGAAGTCGATCAGCACGTCTTCGAGGAGTTCCGGGTGTTGCACCCGGGACCGCACGCGCGGGCCGGGAACGCCGACGTTGATCCCCATCGGGATGCCCAGCTCCTCGCAGACCGACATTGCGGGGTAGTGGCGCGGGTCGGTGATCGGTACCTGGTTGGCGAGCGGCATGATGCGGACCATCGAGAACCGCGGGTGCTGGGCGAGGGTGCGAATACGACGCGCCGAGCGGGTCGGGCGTTCGGGCGAGGTGAGCCCGACCGCCACGAGGAACCGGCCGGGATACGCGTCGGCGACCTCGAGCGCCTGATCCGCGGTGCGATCCATGCCGGTACAGAGGATGCCGGTGGCGACACCGAGTTCGTCCATCAAGGCGATCATGGCGTCGGTCCCGATGCCGTCGGTGGAGCTCGAACCGAGGTAGCCGGGGATGTTGGCGAACTGCTCCTGACCGAGGAACTCCTTGGCGCCCTCGTCCGTGATCAGGTTCACCCAGATGTCGACGATGTCGGCGGTGGCGGTCATGGAACGGGTCCTCCTCGGTTCGCGCCGACCTTGCGACGCGTTCGCCGCCCCGGCGAGCTGACGCTAGCGTCAGGTTTTGCGGCCCGGCAACGATGCGGGCTGCGACAGCCCTCGCCCCCAGGAGGAACCCCATGAACACCGCGACCGACGAGCGGTACACGATCATCTCGGCGGACTGCCACGCGGGCGGGAGTCACAAGCAGTACCGCGAGTACCTCTCGGCCGAGTGGCAGGCCGAGTTCGACGCGTGGCGCGGCGAGTATTCCAACCCGTTCCGCGATCTTCAGGACGACGGCCGGGCGCGCAACTGGGACGACGAACGCCGAATCTCCGACCTCGAGAAGGACGGCCAGGTCGCCGAGGTCATCTTCCCGAACACGGTGCCGCCCTTCTTCCCGACGGGTGCCGTGATCGCCCGCGCCCCCCAGGATGCCGAGGACTACCGCCGCCGGTGGGAAGGCCTGCGCGCGCACAACCGCTGGTTGGCCGACTTCTGTTCGCGCTTTCCCGAGCGGCGGGCCGGGATCGGCCAGATCTTCCTCGACGACGTCGACGAAGCCATCAAAGAAGTGGAGTGGATTCACGAGCACGGCCTGCGTGGCGGGGTGTTGATTCCCGGCATCCCCGACGACGCGCACATGCCGCCGTACTACTCGGATCACTATGACCGGCTCTGGGCCGCGTGTGAGGAGCGCGGGGTCGTGGTCAACCACCACACGACCGGCACCGGGCTTCCCGACTACGGCAAGTACCCGAGTTCGACGATCCAGTGGATGATCGAGACGGCCTGGTACGCGCACCGGCCGCTCTGGCAGATCCTGATGAGCGGCACGTTCGAGCGATTCCCGAATCTCAAGCTCGTGCTCACCGAGCAGGGT
>JAENVU010000375.1 GCA_016650415.1 Acidimicrobiia bacterium | reverse complement strand
GTCGCTCACGGTCGACGGCACCACGGTGCAGGTGCCGAAAGGCGAGCTCCTCATCAAGGCGGCGCAGGAACACGGGACCTACATTCCGCGCTTCTGCTGGCACGAGCGGATGAAGCCCGTCGGCATGTGCCGGATGTGTCTCGTCGAGATCGAAGGCGTGCGCGGCCTTCCACCCGCGTGCACCACGCCGGTGGCGGACGGCATGGTCGTGACCACGCGGTCGGACGCCGTGACGAGCGTGCGGGACGGCATCCTCGAACTCTTCCTCATCAACCATCCGCTCGACTGCCCGGTCTGTGACCGCGGTGGTGAGTGCCCGTTGCAGGACACCACCTTGGCGTTCGGTCCGGGCGAGTCGCGCTTCACCGAAGAGAAGCGTCACTGGGAAAAGCCGATCCCGATTTCCGATCTCGTGCTCCTCGACCGCGAGCGCTGCATCCAATGCGCGCGTTGCACTCGGTTCGCGGATGAGATCGCGGGAGACCCGTTGATCACCTTCAACGAACGCGGCGGGTACACCGAGATCGCAACTTTCCCCGATGAGCCGTTTTCGTCCTACTTCTCGGGCAACACCGTGCAGATCTGTCCCGTCGGCGCGCTGACGGCGAAGCCCTATCGATTCAAGGCACGCCCGTGGGACCTCAGCGCGGTCGAGACGAGTTGCACCGCCTGTTCGATGCACTGCCGGGGTGCACTCGAATCCAGCTCCAACCGGTTGGTGCGTTTGCTCGGTGTCGACAGCGATGCGGTGAACCACGGTTGGCTGTGCGACAAGGGCCGGTTCGGATACGAAGCGATCCATCACGAAGATCGCGTTCGCCACCCGATGGTGCGGCGCGACGGCGAGTTGGTCGAGTGCTCCTGGCCGGAGGCACTGGACGTCGCGGCGGAGGGTCTTCGCAACGCCCTGGCCGGCGGCGGGGCGTCGAGTATCGGGGTCCTCGGCGGCGCTCGCGGCACCAACGAAGACGCCTACGTCTGGGCCCGCTTCGCCAAGGGCGTGCTGCGGACCGACAACGTCGACGCGCAACTCGGCGACGGCATCCCCGCGGAGGTCGCGCTGGGGTTGGCCCACGCAACGATCTCGGACCTCGACACGGCCCGCGGCATCGTGGTGCTCGGAGTCGATCTGAAGGAAGAGATCCCGGTCCTCGCCTTGCGCGCCCGTCGTGCCGCGACCGAACTCGGCGTCCCGCTGATCGAGATGAACGCGACGGCGACGGGTCTGGCTCCGGATGCGACCGCCCGGCTGCGGTACGCGCCGGGCGAACAGGCCGAGATGGTCGCGGCGTTCATCGCCGCGCTCGATGGCACTGCGAGTGGCGATGCCGCGATCGACGCCGCCGCCGCCGCGCTGGCGGGTCGCGACGGCGATCTCGTCGTGGTCGTCGGTCGGGGCAATCTGGCCGAACGGGTCGACGCGACGGTGGCGGCGATTGCTCCGCTGGCGGCCCGTGAGGACACGAAGTTCCTGGTGGCACTGCGGCGGAGCAACGTGCGCGGCGCGCTCGACCTCGGCCTGGCGCCGGGATTTCTTCCCGGTCGGGTCGCGTTGGAGGATGGTCGCGACTGGTACGAGGAAGCGTGGGGCACGGTGCCGAGCGAACGCGGACTGGACGCGCTCGGCATCCTCGACGCGGCGGCGAATGGCGCCATCGATGCGCTCGTGCTCTTGGGCGTCGACCCGCATGACGACTGCCCCGACCGCGACCTGGCCCACCGCGGTCTGACCGGTGCGAAGTTCCTGATCGCCGTCGACACGTTCCTGACCGACAGCACCCGCGGTGCGGATGTCTTCCTGCCGGTGACTGCGTGGGGTGAGCAGGACGGCACGGTCACCAACGTCGAGGGCCGGGTCCAGCGCGTGACGCGCAAGATCTCCGCCGACGGCACGGCCATGCCGGATTGGCGGGTCGCCGTGGAGTTGGCGCTGCGTCTGCGGGAGGACTTCGATCTGGCGACCGCCGCCGAGGTCCAAGATGAGATCGCCCGGGTGGCGCCGGCGTTCGCGGGCGTCGATGCTTCCTTGCTGCGGCGCGCTCGTGACGGTGTGGTGCTCCCGCTCGTCGAACACGCTGCGGACCTGGTGCTCGACCGCCTCTCGATTCCGTTGACCGACGCGTCGTGGGAGCCCATTGCGCCCGGCCAGGTCGATCCCGAGGCGGACTCCACCGCTGTCGCCGAATCAGCCGCAGCCGACGACGACGCCCCGACGGGTGACGCCGACACCGCCGCGGACGCGGGGGAGACCCCGGTGGCCGACGACGGTCCCGAAGTTCCTGCGCTCCACGTCTGGGACCGGGCGAGCGCGACACCGACTCGACCGGCCCGCGACGCATACGCTCTGCGGCTCGTGAGCAGCCGGACCCTCTACGACGGTGGCGTGATGACGTCGGCAACCCCGGCGTTTGGAGTGCTCGTACCGGCAGCCGAGTTGCGAGTGAATCCCCACGACCACGATCGCGTCGGGGTGCCGGATGGTGCCGCAGTGAGGGTCACGTCCGCCCGCGGTCAACTGGATCTGCCGATCCGCGCGGACCGCGGGGTCCCGGCCGGTTCCGCGGTGCTCGTCTGGAACGCGCCCGGACAATCGGCCGGCGCCTTGATCGATGCCGCCGCGGTGGTCACCGATGTGCGCGTGGAGTCGATCCGATGATCGAGTCGCGTGTGAGTCGCCCGACCCGGGTGGGGGTGGAGCAATCGTGATCGCTTCCGATCCGCTGCTCAGCCACGGCATCGACCTCGAGGTCGTCCTGATCGTGATCGCGAAGACCATCGTGGTCTTCGCGCTGCTGCTCGTGCTCGTGATGTTCTACATCTGGTTCATGCGCAAGGTCATCGCCGACATGCAGAACCGGATCGGCCCGAACAACGCCGGACCGTGGGGCATCCTCCAGACGTTGGCCGACGGCATCAAGTTCTTCTTCAAGGAACAGTCGATCCCCGACACCGCCGACCGGTGGGTCTTCCGGCTGGCCCCGTACCTCTCGGTCTTGCCGGCCTTCCTGGCCTTCTCGATCATTCCGATCGGCGGCAAGGTGTCGATCGCGGGTCACCAGACCTACCTCCAACTCGCCGACCCGCCGATCGGCGTGTTGTTCCTGCTCATGATGTCGGGCGTCGGTCTCTACGGCGTGATGCTGGCGGGTTGGGCCAGTGGTTCGAAGTACCCGCTGCTCGGAGCGGTCCGGGCATCGGCGCAACTGTTGTCGTACGAAGCCGCGTTCGGCCTCTCTGTCGTCGCGGTCTTGCTCCACTCGGGCACGTTGAGCACGCGGGGGATCGCCAACGCGCAGGCGTGGACGAGTTGGCACTCCTTCGTGACCGACTGGTACTGGAGCGTGGCCATCGTCTCGTTTGTGATCTTCGTGATCGCGGCGGTCGCCGAGACGAACCACCCGCCGTTCGACCTCGTGGAGGCCGAGCAGGAACTCGTCGGCGGTTTCCATACCGAATACACCGGCATCCGGTTCGCGATCTTCTTCCTTGCCGAGTTCATGAACGTCATCACGATGTCGGCGATCGCCGTCACGTTGTTCCTCGGCGGGCCCTCGGGCCCGGCGCTGGGCTTCCTGCCCCAGGGCGGCTTCGTGAACCTCTGGATCATGCCGGTCTTCTGGTTTTTCTTGAAGCTCATGGTGCTGCTGTTCGGCACGGTGTGGTTGCGGGCGTCGGTGCCGCGTCTGCGCTATGACCAACTGATGGATCTCGGGTGGAAGTGGCTCATCGAGCTGTCGTTCCTCGCGGTCATGGTGACTGCGGTCGTGGTCGTCGCTCGGGACCAAGGGTGGGACCGCTGGATCGCGGTGCCGGCCGCGTTCGGAGGCGCGCTCGCGATCCTGGGACTGTTGCGGTTGTGCATGCCTCACCGCGACGAGACCGTCAGTGAGGTGGTCTAATGGGGTTGGCCAAGGGGTTCGGCGTCACGTGGCGCCAGATGTTCCGACCGCGGTTGACCACGTCGTACCCGGACGAGAAGCGACCCAAGCCTGAGCGATTCCACGGCCGGCACGTCCTGAACCGG
>JAENVU010000374.1 GCA_016650415.1 Acidimicrobiia bacterium | reverse complement strand
TCGACCACGCCGACCACATCCAACTCGCAGTTCGTCCCCGGGAACTGGACGACGCCGATTCTCACGATTGTTCGCTCAGCGAGATCTCGAAGGCCTCGATCACCGGGTTCGCGAGCAGCCGATGACACATCTCGTCCACCTGCGCGCGAGCGGCCGCCTCGGTCTCGGCATCCACCACCAGCCGCACGGTCTTGCCGACTTTGACCTGACTGACGTTGGTGTAGCCCAGGGCCGGAAGCGCCCGATCGATGGTCGCACCCTGGGGATCCAGGATCCCCGGCAGGTGGGTGATGTCAACGGTGGCGGTAAAGCGCGGCATCGATTCGACCTTACCCGGCCGCGTCGACGGGGGGCGCTCCGTACCAGTCGGCGAAATCGCGACCGGTGATGCGCTCATATGCCTCGACGTACCGGGCCCGCGTTCCCGCAATCACCGACTCGGGCAGCGGTGGCGCGGGCGCGGTGTGATCCCAATCAAGGGTGAGGTAGTAGTCACGCACGTACTGCTTGTCGAAGCTCGCGGGGGAGCCCCCGGGCGCGTAGGTGTCGGCGGGCCAGTAGCGAGACGAGTCCGGCGTCATGACCTCGTCGATCAACAGCAGTTCACCGTCGGCGGTCGTCCCGAACTCGAACTTCGTATCGGCGAGGATGATCCCGCGCGAGGCCGCATGGTCGGCGCCGCGGGCGTAGATCGCGAGCACCGTATCCCGCAGCTGTTCGAACGTCTCGGTGCCGACGAGATCGATGCCCTCGGCATCGGTCATCGGCAGATCGTGGCCGGCCTCGGCCTTGGTCGTGGGGGTGAACCGGGGCTCCGGAAGTTGCTCGGCCTCGAGCAGACCGATGGGCATCGGGCGGCCCTGCACCGTGCCCTCGGTCTGGTACTCCGCCCACGCGCCGCCGAAGAGATACCCCCGGGCGATGCACTCCATCCGCATCGGTTCGGTTCGGCGCACCAAGGTCGCGCGGCCGTCGGCGTCGGGCCGGGCGTCAGGCGGGAAGTCGACCGGGTCCACCGAGATCACATGGTTGGGGACGATGTCGGCAGTGAGGTCGAACCAGAAGGTCGACACCGCGGTCAGGACGCGGCCCTTGTCGGGAATCGCGTCCGGCAACACGACGTCGAACACCGAGACGCGGTCCGAGGCGACCATCAGGATCCGATCCGCACCGGCGTCGTAGAGGTCGCGAACCTTCCCGCGATAGAGGTGGGGGAGTTGGATCGTCACGACGCCGCGCCGTCCAGCACGTCGAAGGTTCGGCCGATGTTGGCGACGGCCTTGGCGAGATCGAACGCGCCTTCGAGCGCCTCGGGCGAGATCGCCGCCACGACCTCGGGGTCGTCGCGCAGGACGTCGATGAACGGTCGGCGCTCGTCCCAGGTCTTCATCGCGTTGCGTTGCACCATGCGGTAGGCGTCATCGCGCGAACGGCCCGACTCGACCAGGGCGAGGAGTACCGGCTGGCTGAACACGAGCCCGTAGCTGGCGTTGAGGTTCTCGATCATGCGCTCGGGGTACACGACCATGCCCTCGATGATCGAGCGCATCTTGACCAGCAGGTAATAGGCGAGGAGGCAGGCGTCGGGGAGGATGATCCGCTCGACCGAGCTGTGCGAGATGTCGCGCTCGTGCCACAGCGCCACGTTCTCCATCCCGGCCATGAGATCCGCGCGCAGCACCCGCGCGAGTCCACAGAGCTGCTCGCTCTTCACCGGGTTCCGCTTGTGCGGCATCGCGGAGGAACCCTTCTGCTTCCCGGCCCGGAACGGCTCCTCGACCTCGCGCACCTCGGTACGTTGCAGGTGCCGGATCTCGAGCGCGCACTGCTCGACCGTCGCACCGACCGATGCGCACGCGTACAGCAGCTCGGCGTGGCGGTCGCGGGCGAGGACCTGGGTGGCCGGCACCGGCGTGAGCCCGAGCGCACCGCACACGTGGAGCTCCACGCGGGGATCGACATTCGAGTAGGTCCCGACCGCGCCCGAGAGCTTCCCGACCGCGATCCCCGCCCGGGCTCGCCGCAAGCGTTCGACATCACGGCGGACCTGCAATGCCCAGAGTGCAAGCTTCACGCCGAAGGTGGTGGGCTCGGCGTGGATGCCGTGCGTGCGTCCGACCATCGGCGTGTCGCGATACACGTGCGCCTGCGCGGTGATGGCGCGGTCGAGTTCCTCGGCGGCCGTCACCAAGAGATCCGCGGCGCGGGTCAGTTGCAGGGCGAGCGCGGTGTCGACCACATCGCTCGATGTCAGTCCGTAATGGACCCATGCACCCTCGGGCTGACCGACGCGCTCCTGCACGACGTCGACGAATGCCGCGACGTCGTGCTCGGTGATCTTCTCCCGTTCGTCGATCGCGGCGACATCGAAGCCGCCTTTGGCGCGCACCGCGGCTGCGGCCTCGGCCGGCACGACGCCGATCTCCGCCCACGCCTCCGTCGCGAGGATCTCGACTTCGAGCCACGCGCCGAAGCGCGACTCGTCGCTGAACAACTCGGCCATCTCGGGCAGTGAGTAACGGGGGATCACGCGGGCTCCAGAT
>JAENVU010000373.1 GCA_016650415.1 Acidimicrobiia bacterium | reverse complement strand
GCCAACCTCGGTGGCTGGGGTTCCAACAAGCGGTGGGACTACTGGGCGGTGCTGGCCGCCGATCTCGTGATCTCCTGTGTGTATTCCGACATCGACCATCTCGGGCTCGCGGATGTGTACTGGGTCGACCTCGCGACGGGGGGGAGTGGTGGTGCCGCGATCGTGACCGAACCGGGTGTCCTGCATCTCCCCGAACGGTGCGGCACTGAGACGCTGCACATCGAGCGCGACGGTCTGGACCTGACGATCGCGGCGGATGACGCGCACGGCACGCACCTGTCGGCGACCTGGACCGAAGCCGATGGTCGGGCCGGCCGCTTCGATGTCGTGGTGGCGCGCCCGGCCGGACTCGAGTCGCTCAACGTCGTGATCCCGTGGACCGACGACCTGTTCAACTTCACCTCCAAGCATCAAGCCCGTCCGGCGACCGGAGAACTCGTCGTCGGCGATCAGCGGTGGGAGATCGGCCAGGGGAGTGATGCGTGGGGGGTGCTCGACGTCGGCCGGGGCCGCTGGCCGCACGAGATCAGCTGGAACTGGGGCGGGGGTGCCGGCCGCAGTGGGGATCACGTGATCGGTCTGCAGTTCGGGGCGAAGTGGACCGCCGGGACCGGCTTCACCGAAAACGGACTGATCGTCGATGGCGTCCTCACCAAACTGGGAAACGAACTGACGTGGGACTACGACTGGGACGAGCCACTCGCCCCGTGGACGGTGACCGATCCCGACGGCCACCT
This sequence comes from Acidimicrobiia bacterium, assembly GCA_016650415.1. Taxonomy (GTDB): domain Bacteria; phylum Actinomycetota; class Acidimicrobiia; order IMCC26256; family JAENVU01; genus JAENVU01. The sequence continues at coordinate 1,406 of JAENVU010000373.1, read as the reverse complement.
GCGTGTCGTCCTGACCCCGCGCTTCGACAAGCACACCGACGTCGGCGACGAGAAGTTCGGGAGTGAGGTGCATCAGGTGTTCGGAACCTGGGCGGGCCAGCTGACCACCGACGAAGGTCTCCGCCTCGAGTTCGCCGACGCATTGGGCTTCGCGGAAGAAGCCCGTCAACGTTGGTGACCCCGTGAGTGCCGCGGAGAACCGTTCCGAGGACATCGCCCACGAGATTGCGCTGGTGCGCGAGGTCGCGAAACTGGATGACGGCGATGAGGTCACCTTCGACGACGAAGGTTGGGACAGCCGCGCCTACATCGTGAACCGGGGCGAGGCGGTCTTCAAGTTTCCCCGGACCGCCGCGGCCCAGGCCGCGTACCCGGGCGCGATCGCGACCTTGCGGCTCATCGGCGGTGGTGACGGCACCGTCCGGGTTCCCGCCGTGCGGTGGATCGGGTCCGGCTACTCCTATTTCGGTTGCGTCGGCGTCGTCGGCCGGCAGCTGGGCCACGTCCAGGCGCAACTGGAGGAATCCCAGCTGGAGCGCATCGGGACGGATCTGGGCGCCTTCCTCGCCTGGCTCCACCGGTTGACGCTCCCCGACGCTCGCGTTGTCACGGTCGCCGACGAGATCGCGATGTTCGTTCGGAACTACGCGGCTGCGTTGCCGGCCATCGAGCAGCGGTTCACGGTGGGGGAACTGGCCGAGCTCGAGCGGTTCATGGCCGACGAGCTGCCCGAGACCATGCGCGGGTTGGGGAGCGAACCGCGTCTGTGCCACGGCGACCTGGGTCCGTACAACCTGGTGCTCGCCGACGACGGTCACATCGGTGTGATCGACTTCGGCGATATGGGGGTGTTCGATCAGTCGAAGGATTTCATCGGTTTCGAGGGCGCGACCATGCTGGACGCCGCGCTCGCGGCCTACGGCGACACTCCGACCCTGCGGGCCAAGGTCGACATCCGGGCGCGTGCGCTCCCGATCCTCGATCTTCCGTTCCTGATCTCGAAGGGCGACGAGCGAGCCGTCGACGCGTGTGTCGATCGGTTGCGGGGTGCGCTCCCGACCCACGATCGGCGCGTCTGAATGCTCGGGCGCGCTGATCGCGGTGGTCGCGATGTTTGAGGTTGTGCTGGTCGCGCCGCAGATCGCGACGAACACGGGGAACGTCATCCGGCTGTGCGCGAATGTCGGGGCGACGCTGCATCTCGTCGCGCCACTCGGCTTCTCGATCGACGACGCGTCCCTGCGTCGCGCCGGGCTCGATTACCACGAGATCAGCGAGATGCAGGTCTGGGATTCCTGGGTCGCGTGCCGAGACGGCGTCGGACACGACCGTCGGTGGTTCGCCACCACCACGCGAGCACCATCCCGGCGGTATGACGAGGTTCGGTTCGCGGCGGGCGACGTCGT
>JAENVU010000372.1 GCA_016650415.1 Acidimicrobiia bacterium | reverse complement strand
GGATGGCGTTCGAGGAGTTCGTCGTACGCGAGGAAGCCGCGGACGATGTTCTTGGAGAGTTCGACGCGATCGCAACGAACGATGCAGCGGCGGTCGCCGATGCGGTCCTCGAGTGAGGCGGTCGCGGCCGCGACCTCCGGGCCGGCCGCGACGTCGGCCAGCTCGTCCGGATCCGGTCCGAACGTCGAGACGAACGCCGCGGTGTCAACTCCGGCGCCGAGAATCTCCGCGGTTGAGCCCTCATAGGCGCGTGCCCAGCGGGGGCTGTGAAAACCGGTTGCGGTCGCGGCCAACGACGCGCAGAGCTCCGTGGAAATGGAGTCGGGGAGGACCCGCATCGCGTTCGGTCCGCAGAACGGCGTGTGGGTGAAGTACGAGATCAGGAGGTCGGGTCGGACTGCGTGGAGGAGTCCGGGGACGAGGAGCAGGTGCAGATCCTGCACGAGGACGACCTCGTTCTCGGGCGCGGACTGCGCGATCGCCTCGGCGAAGGTTTCGTTCACGGCGTGGAACGCGTCCCACGCCTCGTGGAGGGCCGGACCGAACGACGGCTCGCGCGGAAGGTCGAAGAGGCCGTGGAAGAGGAACCACAGAATGCGGTTCGAGATGACGTCGTAGTGCATCCGATGGAGTTCCGGATCCAACAGATGGAGTTCGACCTTGATGTCCGAGGCGATCGGGGTACCCGCCGTGACGGCGGCGCAGTCGTCGCTGCCGATCGCCGCGGCGATCCATCGAGTGTCGGGTCGGTTCCGCAGCAGTGGTGCGAGCGCGCTGACCACGCCGCCCGCGCCGCGACGGGTCGTGAAGGATCCGTCGTCCTCGCGTTGAAAACTGACCGGACCCCGGTGGGAGGCAACGATCATGCGCTCAGCCGGTCAGGCTGGTGAACAGCCCGACCCAGTCCTCGAGTTCGCGGGTTGACAGGAAGTTCTTGCGCACGTGCTCTTTGCCGGACTCGCCCATCTCGGTGGCGCGCTCGGGGTCTCGCAGGAGGTCGATCGAATACTGCGCGCACTCCTCGACGCTGTCGACGAGGTAGCCGTTCTCACCGTGGTCGATCTGCAGCGTGATGCCACCGGCGCGGCCGCCGATCACCGGCCGCCCCTTCCAGAGACCCTCGCTCACGGTCAGCCCGAAGCCCTCACGGAGTGACTTCTGGATCACGACCTCGGCGGCGCGCTGGAACGCGTTGATCTGCACGTTGCCGACCTGCTGGATATTCGACAGCAGGTGGATGTCGTGATCGCCGTGACGCGCTTCGTCGACTTCCTCCCAGACCTGGAAGCCCTCGGGGTCGTCCGTCGCCATCGAACCGGCGAGGACGAGTTGCACGTCGGGGATCTCCTGCTTCACGATCCGGTAGGCCTCGATGACGCCGAGCGGGTCCTTCCACGGGTCGTAGCGGCTGACCTGGCACAGCAACGGACGATCGGGATTGATGCCGTACTGCTTGACGATCTCCCGCATGAACGGCTCGGGGAGGTCGAGGTTCTTGACCGAGAGCGGGTCGATACAGGGCGGTGCCTGGACGATGCGGTCCATGCTGAGCGATGCCGGAACGAACTCGGGCATGGTCCAGACCGACGCGTCGTGTTGCTCGACGTAAGGCCGGAAGAACTCCCAGACCTCTTGGTTCGCGTCGGTGAGATCGATGTGACAGCGCCAGATCCACTTCGTCGACGGCCCGTTGATGCTGGTCGATCCGGCCATCGCGAGGAGCGCGGCGGGTTGCGGGTCGTGGATCACGACGTAGTCGTAGGTGCCTTCGAGCAGGAGTGCATTGTCGAGGACCTTCTCCAGGTAGATGCGCTGCATCTCGTTGGTCCACTCGATCGCTGCACCCTGGAGCGCGTTGTGCACGTGCTTCGTGATCGCGAAGAACTCGTCGCTGCCGTGGATGACCTGCCACTCGGCTTCGATGCCCAGGTCCCGCAACAGTGGAACGTGCGTCGCCAGCAGCTCGGCCACGCCACCTCCGTAGGCGGTCGCATTGACGTGCAGGATGCGCGCGCCTTTGAGCGGCGCGGCCGCGGCGCGGATGCGTTCGATGGTGTCTTCACCCGCCACGTCGGCGTAGTCGGCGAGACTCTTTTCCAGGAGGGGGACGCGTTCGAGCACAGGTGATTCCTCGGGGGGAGTGGGAAAGGACCAATCTATCGGTGATGATCGGCACGGCGATCGCTTGTCCTGACAAGTTTCGCGGCACGCTGAGCGCGGCGGCCGCTGCGGCGGCGATGGCGCGCGGGCTGCGGACCGCCGGGTACGAAAAGGTCATCGAACTGCCACTTGCTGACGGCGGCGAGGGAACCCTCGAGGTGATTGCAGTCCTCCGGGGCGGTTCGTCCCGGATCACCCGCGTCACCGGACCGCTCGGGGACCCGGTCGATGCCGAGTGGGCGATGCTGCCCGATGGCACCGCGATCATCGAGATGGCGAGAGCGAGTGGCCGCACGCTGGTCGATCGGGCTCGGCGGGATGCGCTGGAGGCGAGTACCCGCGGGACCGGCGAGTTGATCGCCGCCGCGATCCGCGGTGGCGCGGCGCGCGTGGTCGTGGGGGTCGGTGGGAGTGCCACCACCGACGGCGGCCTCGCCGCGGTGCAGGCACTGGACTGGTCACTCGGTGGCGTCGAGGTCGTGGTTGCGTGCGATGTCCGCACGGAGTTCCTCGACGCCGCGACGATCTTCGGACCGCAGAAGGGTGCGTCGCCCGCGCAGGTCGGCCTGCTCACTCGTCGGCTCGAACAACTCGCTTCGGTCTATCGGGACCGCACCGGCGTCGATGTCACGACGATCGAGGGCGGAGGCGCCGCCGGTGGTCTCGCCGGTGGTCTCGCCGCCATCGGCGCGCAGATCGAACCGGGCTTCGAAGCCGTCGCCGACATCGTGGGGTTGGAATCGCTGCTGGAGTCGGCGGCGCTGGTCGTCACCGGCGAGGGCAAGCTGGACGCGACCAGCTTCGACGGCAAGGTCGTCGGAGGCGTGTTGGAGATGGCCACCGGCTTCGGCGTTCCCCACCTCGGCGTGATCGCGGGGCAGGTCACCGACGACGCCCGCAGTGCGGCGGCGGAGTTCGGCGCTGTCACGGTGTTGGCGTTGACCGATCGCGTGTGGCAGGCAGGCGAGGCGTTCTCGCGGGCCGCGGTGCTGGTCGAGGAAGCAACCCTCGAAATCGCGCGGAACTAGCTGCCGAAGAGTTCGCGGTATGCGGCGAGCGTGGCGATGGGGGGCCGTTCTCGCACTTCGATGCCGACCGTCTCGGCTTCGAATGCTTCGGTGAAGCGGGTGAGCATCGCGTGATCCAGTTGCGAGAGACCGGCGCGGCGCAACGCGGTCACGAGGATTGCGGTCGCCTGCGGGCCGAGGTCCTCGAGCGGGCGGTTCCGATGTTCTCGCACGCCGAGATCAACCTGCGCGGTGGCGCCGAGCCCGACGCGGTCGACGATGTCGACCAGCAGTCCGATCTCGACGCCCCACCCTTCGACGAACGGAACCTGTTCGAGGAGCGACCGGCGTCCGGCGTACTCACCGCCCAGGGGTTGGATGAAT
>JAENVU010000371.1 GCA_016650415.1 Acidimicrobiia bacterium | reverse complement strand
GTACAGGACCGTCTCATGACCCGCCGGGCACACCGACGCGATCATCGTGACGTCCGTCGCGACCGCTTCTTCCGTCGTCTTGGCCGTGCAGCCGTTGCGCTTCGCCCACGCGGCCATGACCTTCGGGATCGAGTCGGCACCCCCGGCCTCGAGCTGGTCCGGCGTCAACGTGTCGCGCAGCGTCTTCCCGGACCCGTCCGGCGCGGGCAAGTCCAGGCCTTTCTCACCGAGACCTCCGTCGTACGCGACGTACCCATCCGCGGTGCCATGGAAGGCGACGATCGGGACCGCCCGCGTCGGCGAACAACCCTCGATGGTGCGCACACCCGCGACCGGCGCCACCGCGGCGACGCGGTCGCTGAACTGACACGCGATCGCGGAGGTCATGAACGCGCCGTTCGACAAGCCGGTCACGTAGATCCGATTGGTGTCGACACAGAGTTGTGACTCGACCTGGTCCAGCATCTCGCCGAAGAGCGTCTCGTCCTTGGAATCGATGGTGTTGTCCCAGCGAACGACGGGACCGGTGCCCTGGGGCGTGATCGTGACGAACCCCTTCTCGTCACCGAACTTCGACAGGCCACTCATCTGAAGATGAACATCGGCCCCTTCGCTGTAGCCGTGGAAGTCGAAGACGACCGGCAGTGGCGTTCCGGCGGTCCGAGTGGTCGGAACGTCGCGGTAATACCAGCGTTCTTCGCCTCCGGACGTGAGCGTCTGCTTCGTCTGACCCGCCGCCACACTCCCGGAAGAACCGTTACAGCCTTCGGACTTCGCCGCGGCGACCGACGCGGGATCAACCGCGCGTGCCTTCGACGTCGACGTCGACGTCGACGCGGACCGCGGCGACAAGCCATCACTCGAACAGGCCGCCAGCGCGAGTGCCGCACCGATGACGAGTGTCGACGCGAGCCGGTACCGAACGTTCATGAATTCCCCCCAGAAGCGTGAACTGGGCCGGACCCTAGACGGCGCGCCGATCGCGTCGGTCGGCACACTTCACCGCGGCCGCCCCGATCTTGAGCAGGCGTTGGTCCCCCACGGGGGTGCCCGCCATCCGGTTGCAGGTCATCGCGACCGACAGCTCACGCGTCGGGTCCGCCCATCCGCCCGAACCGCCCAGCCCGAAGTGGCCGAAGCCTTCGGGCAGTATCCCCCGGTTCGTCAAGGCCAGGTGAAACCCGAGCCGCCACCGCATCGGGAATCCGAGCACGAGGTCGCGAGAGGGAGTCCGGACGGCGGTGGCGGCGCGCATCGTGGCCTCGGAGAGAAACGGTGCTCCGTCGACGACCTCGTTCGTCGCCAAGGCGGAGTACATCCGGGCCAATGAGCGCGCGGTGAAACAGCCGTTGAGCGCCGGCGCTTCGACGTCGTAGATCGCGCCCGAATCGATGGCCTCCGGCATGTCTTCGATCAGGAACGCGTCGATGGGGCCTTGCATCCATCCGAGTCGGTCGGCGCGCCTGACGAATCTGCGCGCGATATCGGGATTCGGCCACGACGTGAGCAGGGTCGCAGCGTGCCCACGCGCCAGACCCCGCGCACCGATCGCCATTCCCTCGATGGCCAAGGGGCGCACGATCTGCGCTTGGACGACCTCGTCGACGGTCTGGCCGGTGACCCGCCGCAACACCTCGCCGACGAGAAATCCGTACGTGATCGCGTGATACCCGTGCCTCGTGCCCGGTGGGTAGGCCGCCGGTGCCGAGGCGAGTGCCGCCACGACCCGATCCCAGTCGAGCAACATCTCGGCGTCGGTGATGACACCGCGCACGCGGTGCATCCCGGCCGAGTGGTCGAGCAAGTTCGCGACCCGGATGTTCTCTTTGCCCGCGGCCTTGAACTCGGGCCAGTACTCGCCCACCGGCGCGTCGACATCGAGCAGGCCCTGGTCGACCAGCCGATGCGCAGCCGTCGCGACCACACCCTTCGTGGTCGAGAAGCTCATGGAGGTGGTGGTTTCCTCCCAGGGCGAGCCATCCGGATCCCGCGTGCCCGCCCAGACGTCGACAACCTTTTCCCCGTGGTGATACACGGTCGCCGCCGCGCCGCCACCTCGCTTGTGGCGCAGGGTCGCCCGCAGCGCCACCGCGACATCGGCGAAGTCCGGATGCAAAGAACCCTGGGTCACCGGGTGATTCTACGCAGCCAACCCCGCCGCGGCCGAGCCCATGAGATCGAGGAAGTTGTCGCAGTAGAACGCGCGCCGCACGGCCTCGCTCGCGTCGCCGAGCGATGCCTCGAAGCGCTCGAACGGCTTCCGGCCACCTTCCACATGCGGAAAGTCGGACGAGAACATCGCCACTTCGGGCCCCGCCTGGTTCACGATCCATCCCACATCTTCGGTGGGGTACGGCGTGAACCGCATCTGGCGGCGCACGTACTCGGACGGCCGGAGTTCCAGCGCCTTGATCCGATCCTCGTGGCGGTGGAATGCCTCGAAGGCCGATTCCATCTGTCGCATCCACGACGGGACCCAGATCGCACCCTGCTCGATGACGCCGACCCGTACGCGAGGGAATCGGTCGAACACGCCGTCGAAGATCATGGTTGCGAGCGTCTGGGCGGGCGGTCCGGGGATTCCCATGTAGTCGACCGAGCGGAAGTTCTCCTCGCCGCCGTGGAAGTCGGGCGGGATGGGAAGACCGTTGACGAAGTACGCCGCGTCGATCAGGTCGTCGGTTCCCCCCACATGGAACACGATCGGGATCCCGGCCTCTTGGGCCTGCGCCCACACCGGGTCGAGCGATCGGTGACTCGGCGAATGACCGGCCGGGCAGCCGGAGGCAACCAACAACGCGGCGGCCCCCGCCGCGATCGCCTCGCGGGCCATCGCCGCCGCCTGCTCGAAGTCGGCGAGCGGCACGTAACCGGTCGGCAGCAACCGCGGATCCACCGAACAGAAATCGATCATCCCTCGGTTGTGAGCGCGCGCGGCTCCGTACGCGAACTCGAGATCGCCACGATGTTCCCAATCGTGAAGCCGACGGTTGTGGAACGTGTTGAACATCAGCTGGCTCTGAAAACCGAGCAGGTCCAACGCGCGGGGACGATCCGCGGCGACGAAGGACCCGGTCGCGGCGAAGTTCTTGCGCGCCATGATCTCCGCCGCCTCCGTCGCCCGGTATTCGGACGACGCGTG
>JAENVU010000370.1 GCA_016650415.1 Acidimicrobiia bacterium | reverse complement strand
TGCTCCCGCACGACTGGCTCGGCTGGAAGTTGACCGGCGAATACGCGACCGACCGCGGCGATGCGTCCGGTACCGGCTACTGGTCGCCCACCACGGGGGAGTATCGACTCGACCTGTTGGAGATCGTCGACCGGGACCTCGACTGGGCGAGTGCCCTCCCGTCGGTGCAGGACCCGGCGAGCGCGGTGGGCACCGGCGACAACATGGCGGCCGCGCTCGGGCTCGGTGTGGTGCCGGGCGACGTCGTGATCTCGCTCGGAACGTCGGGCACGGTCTTTGCCGTGAGCGAGACGCCGACCGCGGACCCGACGGGCGCGGTGGCCGGGTTCGCCGACGCGACCGGCCGCTACCTGCCGTTGGTGTGCACGCTCAACGCCACGAAGGTCACCGATTCGATCGCGCGGTTGCTCGGTGTCGATCACGCCGAGTTGGACGCGATGGCCCTCGCCGCGGCCCCGGGCGCAGGCGGTCTGACCCTGCTCCCGTACTTCGACGGTGAGCGCACGCCCAACCGTCCGGACGCGCGCGGCGAGCTGAGTGGGCTGGCGTCCGGCTCCGCGCGCGAGGACGTCGCTCGGGCCGCGTACGAAGGCGTCGTCTGCGGACTCCTGGACGGGCTCGACGCGCTCCGAGCCGCCGACGTCGCGGTGAACGGGCGCCTGCTCCTCATTGGTGGCGGTGCGCGCAGCGCGGCCTATCGACAGATCGTCGCGGACCTCGCGCAACGGTCGGTGACGGTGGTGGCCGACGACGAACTGGTCGCGCTCGGCGCGTGCGTTCAGGCCGCGGCCCGGGCAACCGGTGCGGCGATCGGTGACATCCAGGCCGCGTGGGGTCTCGGCCGCGGTACCGACACCGAGCCGACGATCGACCCGGCGGCCGCGGGCGACGTGCGGTCCGCGTACGAGCTTCGGCGCGATCAGTCGGAGTGACGGCGGCGCTTGATTCCCGCTCTCGGCCCTGCGGGCCGGGCCGCTCGGGCCCCGGCGGCGTCACGGTATCGGCAGTCCGGGGTCCGGGTCGGTGGGTTGTTGTCGCCGCCTCTTGCGGTGCCACTTCAGGCCGCCTTCGAGTGCGGCCAGGATCGTGTCGTTGTCCCGCGAGATGCGGGAGTGCACCCACCGTTCGAGGCCGACGCGCCGCATCCAGGGGTTGAAACATTCGTACCGCTCGGTGAAGTGCACCCGGGTCCGACCGTCGCCCAGGTCCTCGAGCCGGGTGAATCCCTCGGCGCGTGACCACAGCGGTTTGCCGACCGCGTCGTAGCGCCAGGACTCGTGCAGCCGCACCTGCGTGAGCCACTCCCACGACCGGCCCACTCCGCCCGAGCCGAGGATCTTCGGTACCGGGAACGTGCAGTGGCGGACCAGCCCCTCGCCGATCTCGTCGCCCGGATGGAGGATGTGGATCTGGCCGATCTTGCCTTGGGGCCGATCTGGCTCCCGGTACCAGAACAGATCCCACACCTCTGCGACGGGCGCGTCGAGGTCGACGGAGAAGACATGCTCCTGCATCAGGGACCGGTCGATCCGGGGAGATGGACGAAGCAGAACTCGTTCCCGGCGGGATCGGCCATCACCTGGAACGGTTCGGGGGACTCGTGGACCAGGCGGCCCAACCGCGTCGCGCCGAGCGCTTCCGCGGCGACGGTCGCGGCCTCAAGGTCGGGAACCCACACGTCGAGGTGCAGACGGTTCTTCCCGCGCTTGGTCTCGGGCACCTTCTGGAACGCGACCCGTGGATGACCGGGACCCGCGCTCCTCAGCGACGCCCAGTCGTCCTCAACGAACGCGATCTCGACCCCGAGGACGGCGCTCCAGAACTCCGCGAGCGGCTCGGGGTCGAGGCAGTCCACGACGACGGTCCGCAGTTGGCCGATACCCATGCCCCGGACTCTAGGAAGTCAGGGGCAGGCGTGCTCGTCCGGCAACAGCGGTCGCCAGACGATGGTGAAGTCGGAACCGTTCGACGACCAGCGGGTGATCGCGGTCGCGCCCGCGGCCGCGCCGAGCGCGGTGGTCGCGTCGGCACCGGTGAGCACCGCGCACCACCGACTCGGCATGGGGGCGGGCGGATCGCTCACGCCGAGCAGGGTGAGATCGCCGAGGGGCCAGTCCCGGCTTCCGGGATCCACGGCCGTCGGCGGGCCGTCGTGGGTCATGTCGGCCGGCTGTACGTACACCGCGACCTCGGCTGGTTCGTAGGGCTCGCCCGCCGCGTCCTGGGCGGCGGAGGACAACTCGTGAACGAACGTCGTCAGCGATGTGCGCGCCTCACGCTCGGAAGCGGAGAGCCCCGGTGCGTTCGCGGCGCCATTGTCCAGCGCGTAGGCAGCATGCGCGTGCGCACCGTCGACGTTGATCGTCACGGTGGTCGTCGGGTTGTCGGTGATCGTCGGCCGGCCGTAGTCGTGTCGGGCCAGGAGCCCGAGTTCGGTGGCGCGCCGGGCTAGGTGCTCGACCGCGGCATGGTCGAGGGTTCCCGTGCGCAGGTTCCCCAGTGCGTGGGGCGGGTACTGCTCCGTCGTGGGCCCGAGCACGATTACCCGCCCGTCGCCGTAGACCGTCACCTGCGGGACGATGCCGAGTTGGTAGTCGAGAGAGGTGAACCCGCCTCGGGTGTCGACCCGGAAGACGACCTCGCCGGCGCCGGTGGGAATCGAACGGGTCCCGACCCCGTTGCCTCCGATGGCACTCGAACCGCTTCCGCACGCGCTCAGCACGACGACGATCGGAACGATGATGGACCAAGATGTTCTGCGCATGACTCTTCGACGTCCCTCGTCGGCGGTCGGTTCCCAGACAGTACGGTCGCTCCCGTGAGTCTTCCTTCCGAACCCGAGATTGCCGATTCGCTGCTCGATCTGGTCGGCAAGACGCCGATGGTCCGGCTCGGTCGGATCGGCGCCGACCTCGAGTGCGACCTGGTGGCCAAGGTCGAGACCTTCAACCCCGGTGGCAGCGTGAAGGACCGGCCCGCGGTCGCGATGATCGACGCGGCCGAGCGCGACGGGCTCCTGAAGCCGGGCGGCACGATCGTGGAACCGACCTCGGGCAACACCGGTGTGGGTCTCGCCATCGTGGCCGCGCAGCGCGGCTATCAGTGCATCTTCGTCATGTCCGACAAGATGAGCCCCGAGAAAGTCGCACTCCTCCGGGCCTACGGCGCGGAGGTCGTGGTGTGTCCGACCGCGGTACCGCCCGAGCATCCCGACTCCTACTACTCGGTGGCGGATCGGCTCACTCGGGAGACACCCAACGCGTTCCGGCCCGATCAGTATTCGAACCCGAACAACCCGGCGGAGCACGAACGCTCGACGGGTCCCGAGATCTGGCATCAGACCGCGGGTCGCATCACCCACTTCGTCGCGGGCGTCGGCACCGGCGGCACGATCACCGGGGTTGCCCGCTACCTCAAGCGCATGAATCCCGACGTGCAGATCATCGGCGCGGATCCCGAGGGGTCGGTCTACTCCGGCGGTACGGGGCGCCCGTATCTCGTCGAGGGCGTGGGCGAAGACTTCTGGCCGACCACGTTCGACCCGTCACTCGTCGACCGGACGGTGATGGTGAGCGACGCCGATTCCTTCCTGACCGCCCGGCGGGTCACGCGTGAAGAAGGGTTGCTCATCGGCGGTTCCTGCGGGACGGCGGTGCACGCGGCGCTGACGGTCGGTGCCGAGCTCGGCCCCGAGGCGATGGTCGTCGTGCTCCTCCCGGACTCGGGCCGTGGGTACCTCTCCAAGATCTTCAACGACGACTGGATGATGGACTTCGGCTTCATCCGCTGCGAGGGCGACTGCGCGGGCGACGTGCTCGCGGCCAAGGGCGGTGAGATTCCCGCACTCGTGCTCGTCAAGCCCGACGAACCCGCGCGCAACGCCTGGGCCCTGATGCGTGACCTGGGCGTCTCGCAGGTAATCGTGTCGGTGAGTACGGAGCTGCCGCTCGCAGCCAAGGAAGTCAGCGGCATGCTCGACGAGTTGTCGTTGATGGAGCTCGCGTTCCGAGAGGGCGATGCGCTCGACCGCCCGGCGGCGGAGCTCATGAGTCCGGCGATGCCCATGGTCGGGATCGGCGAACCGGTGGCGAGATTGGTGGAACACCTCGACCGCTCGTCGACCCTGCTCGTCATCGACGGCGGCCACCCCATCGGCGTCCTGAGCCGAAGCGACGTGCTCGGGTACCTCGCCGCGAAGGGAGGCCCGCGATGAACGGAGCGGACGGGTTTGAGACCGCGATGAATCGGGACGAGGGGTTCGAGACCGCGGCGATTCATGCGGGGCAGCCGGCCGACCCGTCGACGGGCGCGGTGGTGACGCCGATCAGCTTGGCCACGACGTTCGCGCAGGATGCGGTGGGCAAGCACGCCGGCTTCGAATACGGCCGCACCGGCAACCCCACGCGTGCGGCGCTGGAGACCTGCCTGGCCAGCCTCGAAGGTGCTGAGCGGGGTCTCGCGTTCGCGAGCGGCATGGCCGCGGAAGATGCGGTGCTCCGCGCGCTGGTGAAGCCGGGCGATCACATCGTCCTCCCGATGGATGCGTACGGCGGGACGTTCCGCCTGGTCTCGCGCGTGTATGCCGATGCGGGTGTCACGTGGTCCGCGGCCGATCTCGCGGATCCGGCGGCCCTCGAATCGGCGCTGACGCCGGCCACGAAGGTGGTGTGGATCGAAACGCCGACGAATCCGGCGCTCGGGATCGTCGACATCGAAGCGATTGCCGCGGTCGCGCATCGCCACGACGTGCGGGTCGTGGTCGACAACACCTTCGCCACTCCGTATCTCCAGCAGCCGATCGCGCTCGGGGCCGACGCGGTCGTGCACTCGACCACGAAGTATCTCGGTGGCCACTCGGACACCATCGGCGGGTTCGCCGCGGTGGCGGATCCCGCGCTCGGGGAGCAACTCGCGTATCTCCAGAACGCCACGGGCGCGGTGCCGGGCCCTTTCGACTGTTACCTCGTCCTCCGCGGGATCAAGACCCTCGCGGTGCGCATGGCCCGCCACTGTGAGAACGCGGCGACGATCGCCGCGATGCTCGCCGAGCACCCGGCTGT
>JAENVU010000369.1 GCA_016650415.1 Acidimicrobiia bacterium | reverse complement strand
TCCGGTCGTCGGTTTCGGACGGCGGGTCCATGAACGCGTGCAATGCGGTCGTGACGGTCTCGGCCGCGTCGCTCGACAACTCACCGCTGATGTTCGTGCGGCCGTCGAGCACCTTCGAGGGTCTGAGCCCGTCGGGCTCGACCGGTTTCGAACCATCGGCCCGGGCCCACGTTTTGAACGTCTCCGCGGCGCGGCGCACGCCTCTGTGGTCGCCCCGGGTCGCGAGATCGACGAACGCGGCCTCGCACGCGGCGAGCTGGTCGTCGTATCCATCGACCCGTGCCGCCGCGATCGCTTCCATCGCGCCGGTCGTGACGCGACCGGCGCGCCATGCCTCACCGAGCTCGGGGAGCAGTTGGGCGATGTCGCCGGTGTCGATCGAGCGCCGGACCTGGCCGCGCGAGAGTCCGGTCCGCCATGACAACCACGCCGGTGTCGATCGGTAGGCGTCGAATCCACACACCCCTCGCCGATTGGACCCGAGCGCGTAGTCGGCGAAGACCGCCTCGAGCCGGCCGACGTGCTTGCGCACCTTCAGGACGTCGACCGCGAGTGATGCATCGCTCAACGCCGCGGCTGGTTGTTGCGCGAGGAGTTCGATGCCCGCCTGGATCACCAGGTGCGGATCCCCGATCGCCGCGGCCATCTCGCGGGCGGCGCCCAACCCGGGCGCGGACTGCGAGCCGGCAGCTTCGTCGGGGATTTCGACCTCGGTAGTTGCCATCAACGATCCGATTCACCGCGCACCCGTTGAAGGGGTGTGACCCGTTCTGTTCCGCCGAATACTATCGGAACGTATGTTCGTAATTCAAGCAAAATACCCTGAAAACTGAGGAAATTCAGTGGCAGTGACCCGGCGGGAACGGTCTACGTGCGGCGGGGTTCCCAGCGGAATCGCATGGCCGCAATCACCAGCGTGCCGACGCCCCAGGCGAGGAGGACGGCCACGTGGGAGAGGACGATGCCGGTGCCGGTGGCGTTCGGATTGAACACACCCTCGAGCAACTTATTGAGGTGGATGACGGGGAAGACCGATGCGATGCGTCCGAGGGCGGACGTGGTTTCGACGCGTCCGAATGTGCCGGAGATGAACAGCAGCGGAAAGACGATGAAGTTGATGATCGCGGGCGCCGCGTCTTCATTGGGAACGAACGTCGCGACCATCGATCCGAGTGCACTGAAGCAGAAGGCGCCCGCCGCGAGCGCGACGACGAACCCGAGGTAGCGGCCGGGGAAGGTCACGCCGTAGACGACGATGCCGAGCGTGGTCACGAGCGTGGTGAGGATGATGCTGATCACGATCACGTTCCCCGCGAGACCGGAGAGGTACATCGCGGGGGAGAGCGGGGTACTGCGGACGCGCTTGAGCAAACCGTTGTCGCGCCGGATGGAGAGGGTGAACGCGAGGTTCGTGTAGCACGCGCTGATGACGCCGAACGCGGCAATGGCCGGGACGTAGAACTGCGCGAACTTCACCGGTCCGCCCGGGAGTCGCACCGTGTCGTTGCCGTTCAGCGCGATGAAGACCACGAGGAACAGCAGTGGGAATGCAAACGTGAACGATGCCGACGCGGGGTTGCGCCAGAACGAGCGCTGCTCCCAGAACACCTGCCGGCCGAACGCGCGCAGCGTCTTCACGATTCGTCCGCCGGCGCGCTGGTGAGTTCGAGATAGATGTCTTCGAGCGACGGCCGAGTGACCGTCATGCCGTCGAGGTCGATCCCGTGGTCGATCGCCCAGGTCGTCACGGCATGGACGTCGCGGGTGACTGCGTCGGTCTCCATCACGGCGTTCTGACCGTCGCGTGTCGCGGGCAACGGCAGGCTCGCGAGGTCGCGATCATCGGGCCACGGGATCCGGATCGTGGTGCGCGCCTGTGAGCGTCCGCCGATCGTGTCGGGCGTGCCTTCGGCGATGATCCGACCCGCGGCGATCACGATCACGCGATCGGCGAGTTCCTGCGCCTCGTCCATGTAGTGCGTGGTCAAGAGCACCGTGGTGCCGAGATCGCGGAGCCGATGGACCAGCTCCCACGCCTGGCGACGAGCCGACGGGTCGAAGCCCGTGGTCGGTTCGTCGAGGAACAGGATCTCGGGGCTCCCGATGATGCCGAGCCCGACGTCGAGCCGGCGTTGCTGACCGCCGGAGAGCGTCTTCACCCGGCTGGATCGCTTCTCGTCGAGCCCGACGAGGGTGATCACGTCGTCGACCCCGCGAGGGTGCTCGTAATACGACGCGTGTTGCGTGAGGACCTCGGTCACGCTCAGGTACGGATCGATGCCGCATTCCTGGAGCACGATGCCGAGCCGCTGGCGCAACGCGCTGCCGCCGGTCGCCGGGTCGGTGTCGAGCACGCGGATCGTGCCGGAGTCGGGAGTGCGGAACCCTTCGAGCATCTCGATCGTGGTGGTCTTGCCCGCGCCGTTCGGCCCCAGGACCGCGACCACCTCGCCCGCCTCGACCTGGAACGACACCCCGCGTACTGCGGCGACGTCGGCGTAGGACTTGTGCAGATCGGAAACGTCGATCACCGGCGCCACGTCCTCAACCTAGGGCGGCTGCGTTGGGGGTCGACGGACGTGCAAGAGGGCGGGGGCGGTTGGGAC
>JAENVU010000368.1 GCA_016650415.1 Acidimicrobiia bacterium | reverse complement strand
TATCGTCGGGCTGGGCCATGCGGCGACTCCGCACGACCGTGACGAAGTACCGCAAACGGGCGTCCGGCCCTCGCACCGCCGCCCGGTGCGAGGTGTAGGCGTATTCATCACCGTCTTCCAGGTCCAGGCGCCGGACGTTGAGGTCCACGAAGTCGAGCTCGCCCGAAATGAGCGGGGCGAAGCTCGCTTGATCCGCTTCCTGGTCCCGCGGATCGGTATACGACGCGAAGGAGCGGCCCTTGATGGGCGGCGAACTCACGCCGGCGATCTCACCGACCGCGTCGTTGGCGGCCAGGAATCGGCGGTCCGCGTCGAGCAGCGTGACCGCGAGCCGGCTGTCGGCCGCATGACGGCGGAACAGTTCCTCGACGGCTTCCTCCGGTACCCCGTCCGGTCCGGGATTTCGGGCGATGAGATCCTTGAGGCCGGCCACCAGATTGCCGCGCAGCCGAAAGGAGAGCTGGACATCCGCCGCGGCTTGGATGAGCGGGCCGAGGCCTTCGGCCATCCGCCGAACGAAGGCTTCGTCCTCCTTGGTGTAGGGCCGATCGGATTCACTCCGTGCGAGGGTCAGCCCCCCGAGCCGTTGGCCCTCGCACTCCAGTGGTGCCACCAACAGGCTCCGGATCGGACGGAGCGTGAGGTGGCGACGGATCTCTGGTCGCATTCGGTCTCGGAACTCGTCCTGGGGTACGTGCGACACCCGGAGCACGTTCTCCGGCACGAACGTCGAGAGTGCACTCCCGAACTCCACCGACACCTGTCCGAGCAGATCGATGATCGCCCGGATTTCCGCGGCTCGCCCCGCGTCCGGGTCCTCGACCGTGACGAATCCGGGCACGCCGTTTTCACCCAACAACATGACGACACAGAGATCGCCGAAGAGTTCGGCGCCGCGCCGAGTCGCGAACGCGGCGACCGAACGGAGGCTCAAGAAGGGCTCCATCGCCATCGTCGCGAACTCGGCCAGGAGGTCATCGCGGGCAACGAAGGACTCTCGCTCGCCGGCGATCGGGATCCCGTCCGTACGGGCGGCGCGCCGCCGGGCCGCCAGCCGTTCGACGGCGGCCTCGGTCACCTCGTACCGGCCCCCCACGCGGGTTGCCCCGAGTGCACCGGACTGCACCCATTTGTACGCAGTCTGGTAATGCACTTCCAACCGACTGGCTGCCTCTTTGAGGTTCACCTCGTGCACCACCGTCCGAGTCGGACACTCCCCAAGGGCAAGTGTGGTCGACTGCGGCGACCGGTAACGCGGATCGACTGAGTTTCTCAAAACTAGGTGGGCCCGTCCCAAATGTCGATGATGCGCCATTCGTCCAGTCGGGCCTCCCGCTACCTTGGCGCGGGTTCGACCCCAACCCGAAGGAGCGCGTACGTGGAGCCCATCAAGATCGGCTGGCTCGGATCGGCCCTCGACGGTCCCGGCGGTGGCTACGACAAGATCCACCGGCTCGCGTTCGACGAAGCCACCGAGGCGGGACTCCTGGACCGGCCGGTCGAGTTCGTACTGCACGGCGAGCACGGTTTGCCCCACGGCTCGGCGAAGAACGCGACCGATGGGTTCCGATACCTCGTCGACCAGGGCTGTCTCGCGGTGGCCGGCGCGTACAGCTCCGACAACGCGATCACGGTCGGGCCACTCGCGAACGAACTTCAGGTGTCACTGATCAGCTGGTGCGGGACCGAGCGACTCCAAGGCGAGTACTGCTTCCGGCTCGGCAACGGCGACTGCGGCGGCGACGCGGCACTGGTCGTCGCGTGGCTGAAGCGCCAGGGCCACTCCCGCGTCGCGGTGCTGAGTGAGATCGCACCGAACGGTGAGGAGTACTTCCGCTACTTCCGCCAGGAGTGCCGTCGCTCCGACATCAGCATCGCCGCGGTCGAGACCGTGTCACAGTCCCCCACCGATCTCGCCACGAATCTCACCAGCCTGCGGGCGGTCAACGCCGACGCCCTTGTCTACATGGGCTACGGGATGCTCGCCGCGAAGGGGCTGCTCCGCCGGGCGCTCGACGATCTCGACTGGGACCCGCCTCGCATCATGAGCACCGCGTTCATGTGGTACCTCGCGGGCTTCGACTATTTCGAAGGTTGGGTGGGCATCGACCAGTTCGACCCGAGCAACCCACTCGTCCAGGGATTTCACGAGCGGTTCGTCGCTCGCTACGGCGAAGACCCGCCCATGTGGCCGAACGCCATCCCGATCCTCGCCTACGACACGGCCCGGGTCCTGGTGGAGGGACTGTTCCGGGCACCGATCCTCTCCGGCCCGGGCGTCAAAGCCGGTCTCGAGTCGATCCGGTTCATGGCCAGCACCACTGGTGGTCCGCGCACCCACATCGCCTGCTCGCCGTACGAGCACGGCATGTTCCGCGGCGACTGGCTCCTCTACGGCCGGGTCCGCAACGGCGCCCTCGAGTTCGAAGGACTCTTCGAACCGGCCGAGTGAACGAGCCCAGCCGACGAAGCCGACTCCGTCGGGGCGCCGGAACCGTCAGGTCCGGTCGATCCTCACCACCGGCGCACGTGCGGCCCGGCGCGGCGACCAGACCCGCACCAGCGTCATCATCAGTACGAGCGTTGCGACCAGCAGGCACGCCCACTGGAACAACGCGTTGTGTCGATCGGTGCCCGCGGTGAGCCCGTGCAGGGTGGCGATGACGAACAGGACGAAGCTCGTCAGATGCACCGCGTGCCACGTTCGTCGCGGCAGCTTGCGCATCGCCAGCGACGTGATCTCGATCGCGAGGAGGAGATAGAACCCGATGACACCCAGCGCGACCGGGAGCGGCTCGTAGGTCGACACAAATGGCACGAACAGGTCCGCCACGCCGTACCCGATGAACGGGTCGAGCGCGAGGCCGAGCAGGTGGACGGCGACGAACGCGACCGAGAGCCCGCCCACGAAGCGGTGGACGTCGAGAACCCAGCTCGGCGCCGGTTTCCGGACGAGGCGCGTCGAAAGCTGTAGCCCGCCGACCACGGCCAACGAGACCAGCGCCCACGCGACGATCCCGCCGGCCCGCGCTGTGTACCACCACACGTGTGAGCGCATCGGCGGAGCCTACGAGGTAGCGGTGCGCTCAGCTCCCGTGCGTGGTCGAGTGTGCAACGACAGGTGCGTTCGTCGCCACGCTCGTCGCATTCGTCGCACGGGGGGTCGCCGGGGTCACAGGCGCCGCAGCTGCCGTCGACGCGACCGCACCGGCAGTTGTGGCCGACGCGGAAGTGGCGGCCGTGGCGGCGGAGTTGAGGTTCGCGGCCGCGACCGCACCGCCGATGCCGAAGAACGACGCGATGCTGAGCCCGCCGAGCAGCCAACGGGTGGCCGCCGCCGGATGCGGCCGGCGGGTGCGGCTCGCCGGCGTCGCCTTCCTCGGGCCGCCGGTCGCCGAGCTTCCGGCAGCAGCGGTCGCGGTCGCCGGTCGGACACGCGCCGCGGGGCTCGATGCCGCGCGCCGCTCCTGGAGGCGACGGATTCGTTCCGCCGCCTCGGAGTCGTTTGCGGTGAGGTCAGTCATGGGAGGTACTCCCTTCCCGTTGGTTGGCGTTCGTGGCGGTCACGGCCGAACCGGATTCCCGGGCTTCGTGCTCGCCGCCTTCATGGGCCACGTTCCGAACCGGGCCGGCGGACGGTGTGGCGGTCGTGCTCGGCGCGGCCAGAGCCGTGACGGCGACCGGCTGGGCCGCCGGATGCGGGTTCGACCCGAATCCGAGGGCGCCGACCGAGGCCGCGACGGCGAACGTCGCGGACAGCAGGGTCATCGATACTGCGGTCGCGGCGGCGACTGCGGTCTTGCGCTCCATCGTGCGCTCCTCTCGATCGTCGGTGCCCGCCGCCGATGGGGTCGGCCGGGCTCGTTGGGGTCATTCAACGCCGGGGGGATGAAGCGGCGAGCGCCGCGTTCGTGAAGTGTCCGTGAAGGAGTCGGGCCGTCAGGAAGGCCGGGCCTACCCTGGGCCGATGGCCACACGAATCCTCATCGTGGACGACGAGGATCGCATCCGCGAGATCATCCGGGGCTATCTCGAGAGTGACGGCTTCGATGTCACCGAGGCCCGGGACGGCGCCGACGCACTGCGGACCGCCAAGCGCTGGCAGCCCGATCTGATCGTGCTCGACGTGATGATGCCCGAGATCGACGGCATCGAGGTGTTGCGACAGCTGCGAACGACGTCGAACGTCCCGGTGATTCTGCTCACCGCGCGGGCCGAGGAGGTCGACACGCTGATCGGCCTGTCGGTCGGTGCCGACGACTACATGACGAAGCCGTTCAGCCCCCGGGAGCTCGTCGCTCGTATCAAGACCGTGCTGCGGCGCGCCGACCGGTCGGCCGCGTTCGACGCCTCCGACCGGCTCACGTTCGCCGGGCTCGTGATCGACCTCGGCGCGCGTGAGCTGTTCCGCGACGGCGAGCCCGTCGTCATCAGCACGCTCGAGTTCGACCTCCTC
The DNA here is from genome assembly GCA_016650415.1 of Acidimicrobiia bacterium. GTDB lineage: Bacteria > Actinomycetota > Acidimicrobiia > IMCC26256 > JAENVU01 > JAENVU01. Next base: position 1,902 of record JAENVU010000368.1, on the reverse strand, counting down.
GTCGCCCTCGCCCAGGCGCCCGGCCGCGTGCTGACCCGCCGCCAGCTGCTCGAGAAGGTCTGGGGCTTCGACTTCTTCGGCGACGAGCGGGTCGTCGACGTGCACATCCGCAGCATCCGCCAGAAGCTGGGTGACAACGCCGACGATCCGGAGCTGATCGGCACCGTGCGGGGGGTGGGGTACAAATTCCTCGGGGCGCCCGCATGAAGCTCTGGCGTCGGCTCGACGTGCGCCTGTTCGCCTCGTACGCGCTCGTCGCGCTGATCGTCTTCGGCGCCTTCGCGATCACGGTGCGCGTGGTCGCGCCGGCACGCTTCGACGACGACGTCAAGACGATCACCTCCGGCGAGACCTCCAAAGACGAGTCGCACAACCTCTACGTCGACTCGCTCGATTCGAGCCTCTGGTTCGCGCTCGCCGCGAGCTTCGGTGCCGCGACGATCGCGTCTGTCCTCGTCGCCCGCCGCATCCTGCGCCCGGTCCAGGACGTCCGGGCCGCCACTCGCCGCCTCGCGAACGGGCACTACGACGAGCGCGTGGCCGTGCCGGGCGAACTCGAGCTCGCCGACCTGGCTCGGGACGTGAACCGACTGGCGATCGAACTCCAGTCCACCGAGCGCCGCCGCGCCCGTCTGGTCTCCGAGGTCGCCCACGAGATGCGGACGCCGTTGACGACGATCGAGGGTTACGTGGAAGGCATCCTCGACGGCGTGTTCGAGCCGAACGAGGAGGTGCTCGTCGCCGTCGGCGAGGAAGCCTCCCGACTCCAACGCCTCGCCTCCGACCTCGCCGAGCTTTCGCGCGCCGAGGAAGGTGCCGTTGCGCTCCACCCCCGGATCGTCGACCTCGACGAGCTCGCCGCGCGGTGTGCGGAACGGCTGCGGCCCCAGTTCGTCGACAAGGGAGTCGCGCTCCGGGTGCACGGTGGTGCGCCGGTCCCCGTCGACGCCGATCCGGACCGCATCACCCAGGTGCTCACCAACCTGCTGGGCAACGCCCTCACCTACACCCCGACGGAGGGCACGGTCGAAGTTCAGGTCCGCCGGGAGCACGACCACGCGACCGTCGTCGTCCGTGACACGGGCATCGGGCTCTCCCCCGACGACTGTGAGCTGGTGTTCGACCGCTTCTACCGAGTGCAGGGCGCGGTGCGTCCGGCGGGCGGGAGTGGGATCGGGCTGACCATCGCCCGGGGCCTCGCCCGCGCGCATCACGGCGACATCGAGGCGACGTCACCCGGCGTCGGCGCGGGATCGGTCTTCACCTTGACGCTCCCGGTGGCGCACGTCGAGGAGCCCGGCATCTCCGGGTGAGCTTTCACGGCAGCTTCATGCGACCGGTCGGGCCGGCTTCACGCGGGTGGCGTTCCATGGTGGCATGAGCACCGAGGAGCGAATCATCCAAGTGATGGGCACCACCGCACAGGTGATCGCGGTCGACGGACCCCCAGGGCTCGTTGACGACGCGGTCGCACAGCTCGAGCGGTTGGAGTCGCAATGGAGCCGGTTCCGGCCCGACAGCGAGATCAGCCGCCTCAACGAGCGGCCCGGTGTTCCGGTGCTGGTCTCACCGACCACGTTCGAGCTGATCGGCCGGGCAGTCGAAGGGTGGCGGCTCACCGCCGGACGCTTCGATCCGACGTTGCTGCGCGAGGTCAGGGCCGCCGGGTACGACCGATCGTTCGAACTGGTGGGCATCGGCGATCCGCGCACCGCCCGCTGGGACGCACCCGTGGCGGTCCCCACCGCGACGACCGGGTCTCGCGTCGAGCGGATCACGCTCGACCGCATCACCGGCACCGTGACCCTCGGAGCCGACGTCCAGATCGATCCGGGCGGGATCGGCAAGGGACTCGCCGCCGACCTTGCGGTCGAGCGCATGCTCGGCGCCGGCGCGCGTGGG
>JAENVU010000367.1 GCA_016650415.1 Acidimicrobiia bacterium | reverse complement strand
CCCTGGACCTCAGAGACTCAACGCGCCACCGCATACGCCGGCTTCGTCCACTTCTACAATCACCACCGATCCCACGGCGCACTCGGATGGGCAACCCCCGCCACCATCGTCAGGGACAACCTCCCCGCCGAGCACACCTAGAGGTGCCCTGTGACGGCACGGGCGCGGAACCCTGACCGCGTTTCCGCAGGTGGGGGGCCTGTGGGCGCTGAGGGACTCGAACCCCCGACCACTGCGTTGTAAGCGCAGCGCTCTGACCAACTGAGCTAAGCGCCCGAACGAGTTACGAGGGTACCCGAACCCGATCGAGCGGAATCGATCCCACCGGATCGGTCAGCATGGTGCGAATTGATCGGCGGCGGTCGCTTCGAGTCGGGCTGAGCAACTCGAAACGACCGCCGCACGGTCGTATGGGTCAGTGCGCCGCCTGCGGGCCGGGGCTCGTCTGGGGACGTGATCGGGTCCCTGTCTCGGTCGGGGCGGCGGGGGGATGCTGCCCCGACCTCGACTCTGACTGCGTCACCCCGGCCCGCCGTCGAATGCGGCGACCCGGTTGATCGACTCGGGGTCAGGTGCGATCACGCACCCAACCTCCAATCGACGTCAATCCGCGGATCACGCGGACTGGCGAGCGGCGAGCACCTCCCTCACCGGGATCACCGGTGAAAGGAGCTCGGGAGGCCTGACCTTGGGAGGTCGACCCCGGTTCCGCTTCTGGGCGAGCACCTTGCCGTTGGCAAGAAGCTCACCGCCCCACACACCCCAGGGCTCACGCCGAACCAGCGCGGCCTCGAGGCAGTCGGTCATCACCGGGCACTCACGGCAGAACGCCTTGGCCCGGGCGATGTCATCGAGCTGCTCCGAGAAGAACAGCTCGGTGAGGGCGGCAGAGCCATCTCGGCACAGGGCCAGGTCTCGCCATTCCTCGGTATCGGTCATTTCCCACTGCAGTGCGAACACTTTGGTGCCCCCTCGTCTGGTCGGTGTCGGTGTGTTGGTCTCGGTGCTCGGGTGATCGGAAAGCCCTGGAAACTGGGCCGGAAATACAGAAAGGCCGCCGGGTTGCCCCGGCGGCCTGGTCAGTACTTGCGGTAGCGGATTCGCTACGGCGAGAGGATCAGGGGCCGGGGCCGGCGCTTCGTACCAGTGCCATTCACCCGGAAAATCGGGGCGGCAATCCACGAAGCGGTCGTCGGCATCGGGCACGAAACGTGGGCATACGCGCGCGCGAGCCCAGCGTCATGCTGGTGCTGAAGCTCGGTGCGGCGTTCCATCGTGTCGTTTCCCTGGCTCGAAGATTTCGGGTCGAATGACCGGGAGGGATATTTCCAGACCCGGCCGGGGTCGGTCAACTGATTTTATCGGCGGGGAGCCCGGAATGCTGGATACCTGATTTCTCGATCAGATCCAGGAGTGCCGAATGGACCGCCGGGGGGGCCGCCACGATGTTGCCGGTCTCCAGCCAGGTCCGGTCGTTCCCGTCCCAGTCGGTGACCACGCCTCCGGCTTCGCGCACGAGCAACGCGCCGGCGGCCACATCCCACGGACCGAGCCGCAGCTCGAAGTATCCGTCGAATACTCCGGCCGCGCTCCACGCGAGATCCATGCTCGCGGCACCGGCGCGACGCAGATCCTCGAACGCGAAGAGCGCACGGCCGAAGACGTCGAGGTACGGCGCCTTGAGATCCTGGTGCCGGAACGGGAAGCCCGTCGCCACCATCGCGTTCGCGGGCGGACGATCCGACACCCGCAACGGCGTTCCGTCGCGCGTGGCGCCACCGCCGAGGGTCGCGATGTAGGTCTCGCGCAACAGTGGCGCGTGCACGACGCCGACGATCGGCACACCGTCGCGCACGAGTGCGACCGACACGCCGACCGACGGGAAGCCGTGCAAGAAGTTGGCGGTGCCGTCGAGCGGATCGCAGATCCAACCGAGTTCGGCACGCGTTCCGCCGCTCTCTTCACCGAAGAACGGAATGGACGGCGCCGCGTCGGCCAGCAGTGCCGCGATGGCGCGCTCACTCGCGGTGTCGACGTCGCTCACCCAGTCACCCGGCGACTTCTCCCGGACGTTGCTCGGGTCATCGAATCCCGCGACGACGATCGCGCCACCGGCGCGCGCTCCGGCTTCGGCGGCGCGCGCGAGTTCGGTGAGATCGAGCGCCACTACCCCGCCGCCTTGCGCAGCGCGTCGAGGAGCGCGGGCGTGCCTGCCGCCACGAGGTGCCGGCGCGCGTTCGGGTCGCCGATCCCGAGCGGACGATCCTGCAAGTCGACGACAGTCGCGCCGGCCTCCAGGCACATGAGATAGCCACCGAGGTAGTCCCACGGCGCGTGGACACTGCCACCGTCGAAGTAGCCGTCGAAGACCCCGGCCGCGACGTCGCAGAGCGCGAGTGCACACGAACCGAGCGCACGGAACTGCTTCCACTGCAGCATCCGATTCGGGAACGTGCTGAGACCGATGAACGCGTCCTCGGTGCGGGTCACGTCCGACGCCGTCAGTTTGACGTCGTCGCGATACGCACCCTGACCCCGCACTGCGCTGTACACCACACAGGTCGCGTGGTTCACCACCATCGCCACGAGCGGTCCCTCGCGATCCAATGCGCAGAGGCTCGTCGCCCAGTACGGGATGTTGCGGGACGCATTGCTCGAACCGTCGATCGGATCGATGACCACCGTGATCGGAGCCTTGGGCGGACCGCTGACGCCGGATTCCTCGCTGACCACCGTGATCTCCCGGCCGCCGAGGATGGCCAGCGCCGCTTGGTCGGCAACGACGTCGATCGCGTACTGACCCGGACGATCCGTTCGGGCTCGGCGATCCGCACCCGTGATCGGATTCACCGCCCGGGTGATCACCTCACAGACGTCGCCGAACATCTCGATCAGTGCGTCGGGTTCCATCAGGGCGAGTCTGACAGACCGACGCCGCGACCTCGGGTCCGAACCTGAGGGCGAGGCGGGACCGTCATACGGGCCGGATATCCACCTGTGCGGTGTAGTCGGGGACCCCCGAGCCCGGGTCACGGACCCCGGCGGGGAGGAGCGGATTTCCTTCCGGGAAGAACACCTGGACATTGCCCGAGCGGATGGGAGTCACGTGGACCCGGGCCGCCATCTCGCCGTGGGCCGACCGGATCCGCACCGCGGCACCGGGTCCGAGGCCCAGCCGGCGGGCGTCGTCGGCGCTCATCAGCACGGCGTCTCGCGGCGCACCGGTCAGCGGGTCGTTCGCGGCGAACACCATCGAGTTGAACTGCTTGCCCCGGCGGGTGCTCAGCACGAACTCGCCGTCCGAGTCGTCGCGATCGTGTGGGGCGACGGCAACGAAGTGGGCCTTGCCGTCAACCGTCGCGAACTGCCCGCCGGTCCCGAGCCGGGGTCCGCCCCACTGCACCGAGTCCCCGAGCCCGGCCAACTGATCGACGCCGACGTACGAGGGGACGACATCCGCGATCTCGGCGCGGATGGCGTCGGCGTCGCCAAACCGGGCGAGGTCCGCGCGGCCCGGATCGACGCGCGCCGCGAGGTCGCCGAAGATCTCCCACTCGGCCCGGGCTTCGCCAATACGCGGACCTTCGATCTCCGGGCTGAAGATGATCCGACGCTCGGTCGTGGTCTCGGTGCCCCCGCCCGGCTGTTCGTAGCGCGTGCAGGCCGGCAGGAGCACAACCGCCTCGGACGCCTCGACGAGCATCTGGGTGGTGATCACGATGTCCTGGTGCACCCGGACGGGAACCCGGGCCAGCGCATCGCGCACCGCATCGGGATCCGGCAACACGTCGAGGAAATTGCCGCCACTGGAATAGAGCACGTCGATCTCCCCACGGCCGCCGGCGAGCACCATCTCCTCGGCGGTCAGGCCGGGCGTCGTCCCGATCGGGAACCCGTACCGTTCGGCCAGTGCCGCCGCACTCGCATCGTCGATCGCGACTCCACCCGGAAAGGCGGTCGCGTAGGCACCCATCTCGGCGCCACCCTGCACCCCCGAGTGGCCCCGGATCGGCATCAGGCCGCTGCCCCGCCGTCCGACGTTGCCGCGGGCCAAGCCGAGGTTCACGATGGCAGTCACCGCTTCGGTGCCATGACGATGTTGGGTGATCCCCATGGACCACACCAGGACTGCGGTCCCGGCACCGGCATACAGCTCGGCGAACCGTTCCATCTCGGCCCGAGTGGTCCCCGAGATCCGTTCGAGATCCTCGAACGACTCGGCATCGAGCTCCGCTCGCACTGCCTCGAAGTCGACGGTGTGGTCGGCCACGAACGACTCGTCGATCCCGCCCGTTTCGAGCAACACCTTGAGCACGCCGTTGACGAACGCGACATCGCCACCGGTATGGACGCCGAAGAACTCGTCGGCCATCTTCGTACCGAACATCGCGCTCTCGGCATTACTCGGCACCCAGTACCGCTCGAGCCCCGGCTCCCGCACCGGGTTCACCACGATGACCTTTGCGCCGCGCTTGCGGGCCAGGTAGAGGTACTTCATGAAGACCGGCTGCCCGTTCGCAACGTTGCTGCCGAACAACACGATCAGTTCGCTCTCGATCACATCGGTGTACGAGCACGTGGTCGCCGCCGCGCCGATGGCGCGCTTCAGGGCCGTCGTCGACGGTGCGTGACACACCCGGGCCGCGTTGTCGACGTTGTTCGTGCCGATGAAGCGGGTCAGCTTCTGCGCGGCGTAATAGACCTCGTTGGTGATGCCCCGGGCCGTCATGTAGAGCGCGAACCGATCCGGATCGGACGCCCGGATCCGGTCGGCCACCAGATCCAGCGCGGTGTCCCAACTCACCCGAGTGAAGCCCCGCTCCCCCGCCCGCCGCACCATGGGGTAGGGCAACCGACCGAGCTCGCGTAACTGCGCCCCGTCGAGACCTTCCAGCGCGCCCACGTCGCCCAACCGTGCGGGGTCGAGCGGCCCCATCGTGTTCACGCGCAGGAGGTT
>JAENVU010000366.1 GCA_016650415.1 Acidimicrobiia bacterium | reverse complement strand
GAGGGTCCCGAGACCCGCGTGCCCTGGGTGGGCGAGCACACCGAGGCGTTGCTCGCCGAGGAGCTCGGTCTCGACGCCGACGCGATCGCGGAGCTCCGCACCCGCGGCGTCATCACCTGACCCTCCTCCCGAGTCCGACCCCAGCGTTTGGCGCGTGGTGCGGTCCTGGGGCACAGCGGCCGCCAAACGTCGACGTTGGTCCGAGTCCGACCCCAGCGTTTGGAGCGTGGCGCGGTCCTGGGGCACAGAGGCCGCCAAACGTCGACGTTGGTCCGAGTCCGACCCCAGCGTTTGGCGCGTGGCGCGTTCCCGGGGCACCGAGGCCGCCAATCGGTGGGGGTTGGGGTGCCTTCGCCTGGGAATCGATGATCCCCCTAGGATCTGACGACCCGTCAGATTCGGCCGGATCGGCCCAGGAGTAGGCATGGATTTCGAGTTCCCGCCGGAACAGCAAGCCTTCGCGACCGAGGTCGACGCGTTCCTCGACGCCCACGACGATCCCGACGTCTTCGACCTCACCCGCGAGAACATGGCCCAGATCGTCGATACCCCCAAGCGGCGGGCGTTCATGGCCGAACTGGGGGCCAAGGGTTGGCTCGGCCTCACCTGGCCCGAGGTCTACGGCGGCTCGGCGGGCGAAGGCGTGTACGAGTACCTCCTCAACGAGCGGCTGGCCGGTCGCGGTGGTCCGCAGATCGGCAAGGGTGTCGGGATCATCGGCAAGACGCTCATCGCGCACGGGAACGACTTCTTGAAGGAGAAGTTCCTGCCCATGATCTTGCGGAACGAGGTGGAGTTCGCGGTCGGCTACAGCGAACCCAATGCCGGTTCGGATGCTGCGTCGATGCGACTCCAGGCGGTCCCGGCCGAGCGCGACGGCAAAGCCGGGTGGCTGCTCAACGGCCAGAAGACCTGGACGACATCGGCGCACTTCGCCGAGTGGTACTGGCTCGGTACCCGCACCGACCCGAACGAGAAGCACCGCGGCATCACGCTCATGCTCGTCCCGCTCGACCAGCCCGGAGTCACCATCAACGCGATCAAGACCATGGGTGGCGCGCCGATGGGTGACGAGCGCACCAACGAGGTCTTCATCGAGGACGTGTTCGTGCCCGACGAGTACGTCGTCGGTGAAGTCGGCCGCGGGTTCCAGTACATCTCGCAGGCGCTCGACCTCGAACGCTTCACGATGTTCACGTTCTCACCGATCAAGCAACGGCTCGACCTGTTGTGCGAGTACGTGAGGACCGCGGAACGCGACGGCGAGCCGTTGCGCGAGGACCCGGTGATCCGCCGGGAGATCGCGCGCCTCGCGACCGACGCCGAGGTCGCCCGCGTGCTCGGCCTGCGGGTCGTCGCCGAATCGATGAAGGCGGAGAAGACACCGGGCACGCCGCCGCCGACCGTCGCGTCGTCGCAGTACAAGCTCTTCGCCACCGAGTTCTCCCGCCGGCTCGCGAGCGCATCGATGGACATCGCCGGCCCCGGGAGCCAACTGCGGGTGAAGACGCCCGAGGCGCCGATGGAAGGACGAGCCGAATCGACTTACCGCTACACGGTGATCGACACCATCGGCGGTGGGTCGTCCGAGATCCAGAAGAACGTCATCGCCCGGCGCGGGCTCGGACTGCCGAAGAACTTCTGACCGACTGATGCCTGCTGCACCGCTTCTCGACGGGATCACCGTGCTCGACCTCGCGAGTGTCGGCCCCGCCGCGCGCACGTCGCGCTGGCTCGCCGATTACGGCGCGCACGTCGTCAAGGTCGGCCCGCCCCCGAAGCACGGGCGGGCGCAGATCACACCACCCTTCTACGCGTACGCGGGACACCGGGGCATGCAACGCGTGCTGCTCGACCTCAAGACGAGCAACGGCGTCGACGCATTCCTCCGGCTTGCCGCGACCGCGGACGTGGTGATCGAGAGCTTTCGTCCGGGCGTGGTCGACCGGCTCGGTATCGGTGCGGAGGCCGTCCACGCCGTGAACGCCGGCGCGATCTACTGCTCCACGAGCGGATACGGCCAGACCGGACCCCGTTCGCAGTGGGCCGGTCACGACCTCAACTACCTCGCGGTCGGTGGCTATCTGGATTGCTCGGGCCGCGACGGCGAGGGCGGTCCG
>JAENVU010000365.1 GCA_016650415.1 Acidimicrobiia bacterium | reverse complement strand
GATCTCCCTCGCGTACACCGCGGCGGCGTGCTTCTTCGTGCTGCACGCCCTCGCGACGCCCGGCGTACTGCTCGACGTGCCGAACACCGGCTTCGTCGTCGCCATGCCGATCGGCTTGGCACTCGCCGCGGTGTATGCGGCGTGGTCCGCGGGGGAAGTCGACGCGGCCCGGGCCCGTTCGATCCTCCAACACGCCCGCGTGCAGTACCTGGTGCTCGGTGTGGTCGTGGCGGTATGGGCGTGGTGGTCGCTCGCTCGGATTCCGCCACTGGATCGTGTGCTGAGCACCGAGACGCAGGACGCCTCGCTGCTGGTCGTTGCGATTCCCGGGATCGTTCTCTACGTGATCGCCGCGATCCGCTATCTCGGACTGGCGCGCCGGCGCGGGTCGCGGCTGGCCGCGGCAGTCGGCGCGACCTGGTTGCTGCTCGCCGAGGCGCAACTCGCAACCGCGTTCGCTCGGAGTTGGCACCTGTCATGGTGGGAATGGCACGTACTCGTCCTCATGGCCTTCGGGACCATCGCCGTCGTCGTCCACCAACTTCCCGACTCCGAGCCCTTCGCCGATCTCTACCTGGACGCGGTCGCGGGTGGCGTGCGCGAGGTCTCGGTGCTGTTCGCCGACCTCGTCGCCTTCAGCACCTACTCCGAGCAGCACACCTCGGACGAGGTCCAGACGCTCGTGAACACGTACTTCGAGGCCGTCGTCCCCGCGGTGCGGGCCGAAGGAGGACACGTCGACCGCTACATCGGCGACGCGGTGATGGTCACCTGGAATGTCGCGCGCGAACAGTCGGATCACGCCGTCCGCGCCGCGCGAGGTGCACTGCGGTTCCAAGCGGCAGCCGAGGGGGTCGCGCTCGCCCACCCGGACTGGCCGCGCTTCCGCGTCGGTGTCAACACCGGATCCGCGACCGTCGGACTGATCGGTGGAGGCCGCGAACGTGCGTACACGGTTCTCGGAGACACGGTCAACGTCGCTGCGCGCCTCGAGGGGCTACCACCGCCGGGCGGGATCGCGATCAGCAGTGCGACGCTCGAATACCTGCACGACCATCAGGTGAGTTCGCTCGGGGCCGTCACCGTGAAGGGCCGGACCACACCGGTCGAAGTCTGGCTCCTGGAGTCGCTGGCCTGACCGCTACCGCGATCAGCGGGGACGAGACGCACCGACACACCGGGCGGCTACCGCACGCGTCATCACCGTTGGTGATTGGAGTTCTCGGCGAGTTGCTCTCGACTGCGAGTCGGCGGGCGCCACTGCGCGGGCTTCTCTATCCTCGGGCTTGGAGCTCGTCCAGGCGCGGCAGCCAGGCGGCCATCGCGGGATGAACGCACCGGCGGCGTGCAGCAGCAAGGGCACCGGCGAAGCGGTCCGGGTCCCCGTCGGCACCGAGGCGCAGTTCGACCTCAGCCGCCTGGTAATCGACCCCGACGATCAGTGGTTCCGACTCGCGCTCCGCGAGGACGCGCCTCGCCTCGTCGAACCAGTGTCGGGCGTCTTCGGGTCGGCCGTCGAGCGCGCACACCAACGCGTAGGACCAGCGAGCATCGACCTCCGGATAGTCGAGGTCGGGCTCGAGCCACTTCTCCCGAACGTTGCGCTCGAGCGCGGGCACGTAGCCGGCATCACCGAGGCGCCAGGCGATCTCGACCGCGTACGCAAAGGCGATCGGTGCGTTCGGCGCCCACGCGCCGGCCCGATCGAGCGCCGGCAGCGCATCGTCGAGGATCACGCGAGCGCGGTCGTCGAAGCCCCCCAACACGAGCCCACGTCCCGCAGCGAGCCGCAACGCCAGCCCGGCCCACCGTGTGTCCGGTTGCTCCGAGGCCGCGAGCAGCACATCCGCGATCTCCACGCCGAGGTCCACGCCGCCGATGACATCACGCAGCATCGGCACGACGACGACCTGGAGCCACTGGTTGGACCCGGGCGCGATCCGGGGAAGCAGGGCCAGCGCGGCGTCCAAATCTTCGGCCGCGGCATCGAAATCTCCGACGACGGTCTCCAGCCGTGATCGCATGGCGAACATGAAGGCCTCCATCGCGACCAGGCCCTGTTCCCGGTAGACCACTTCGCCCTCGCCGAGTCGGTCGATGCCGATCCGCCATGCACCACTGGCCAGGACACCCGAAAACGTGCCGTCGTCGAGCCGCTCCCGACCCTCGGCGCCCGACGCGGGCGCATCGCAGAGGAAGCCCGCCCGTTGCTCGCTCGGCAGGTCGGCCAGGACCGCCCGAAGTTCGCGGTACTCGTCGTCGTCCACGGGGATCCCCGGGGTCGCCGGGTCGAAGTGATCGCGTTCGCCGAGCTCGGCCTGACGGACCAGGGCCCACTGCAGATCGCGCCGCTCGTCCCGCAACCATCGTCGCGTGAGGCTCGCCAGCCGCCAGGACACCGTGATGTCCTCGAGGGAGTTCGCGAGGCGGAGAAGCTCGGCGACGAAGTCGGCCGCCGAGTCCACGCCCTG
>JAENVU010000364.1 GCA_016650415.1 Acidimicrobiia bacterium | reverse complement strand
GTTCCCCTCGTCGAATCGCTGCGCAACGGCAGGGGAACCGAGGACGACGCCCCCACGGTCACGGATCGTCGGGGCCAGCCGATCCTTCATCGCGTCGCCGCGATGCCGGCATCGGGTCCGTGGCGGCTGGCCGTGCCGCTCGACGGCTCCGCGCTGGCGGAACACGCGCTGAGCTACGTCCTGGCGATCAGTCGCATCCAGCCGGTGCAGGTCCACCTCGTCCACGTGCACGAATCCGGCGACATCGATCGCGCCCACGACTACCTCGGGCTGGTCGCGGCCGCGATGAGAGAACACTGTGACGACGTGGTGCCCAGTGTCATCGTCGGTGTCCCGGCATCGGCGATCGTGGCGCACGTGGTCGAACACTCGGTGGTGATGGTGGTGATGACCTCACACGGTCGGACCGGGTTGCGGCGCGTGATCGCGGGCAGTGTGGCCGTGGAGGTCATCGCCGCAGCGCCGTGTTCCGTACTGACGGTCCCGGTTCAGACCTCCGACGGGACGTCGTAGCGCAGTTGGTAGGGCGCAAAGCGCGCCCGGGTCTCGGCCAGATCAAGACCGGTGTCGGCGAACGTGTAGTCGTGGCGACCATGGCGGTCACGTGGTTTGTCGACAACGTACCGAGCGACGCGCGTCGCGGCGTCGGCCGGCAGTGTCGAACCGGACCGGTCCATCACCGCGCGGACGGTCGCGACGGGATCGGCGACAAGGTCCGCGAAGCGAATATCGATGATGCGGTCGTCGGGAAGGGTGCCGTCGTCGCGCCAGCCCATGACGAGATCCATCGCGATGCCCGTCCCGAAGACCGCGCTCTTGACGATGGCATCGACGTCGACGGTGTCGCTGTGCATCTGTTGCAAGGTCGCCATGATGCTGACGAGGGAGGGGAGCACCTTGAGCGGATCTCGATGGGTCAGCACCACGGTCGCGTCCGGGTATTCGGTGAAGAACGCCGGGAGCTTCACCAGGTACGACGGCGACTTCAGGACCCAGCGCTCACCGGGGCACCGCCACTGCAAGAGCTGCAAGAACTGTCGATGCGCACGGAAGACCGGTCCGGCGTCGGCCCGTGACAGCCAGCGGGTGTAGCTCGGCACCGGGTACGAACCCATGAGGTGATCCGACGCGAACTCGAGCATGTCGATCAGCGGATCCTCGTTCGGGACGTCGCCGCCGTTCTCGTGCATCGTGCGGTACTCGGGTGCCACGAGATGCCAGAAGGTGTACTCCTGGTCCGCGGCCGCGATGCGGGGGTCGGACGCGTACGTCGCTCGTTCCGGGGGCGGACACGGGTGTAGGAGTTCCCAGGTCTGGGCTACCCGATGCCCGGGGACCTGCGCGAGCAACTCGTGGAGGAGCGAGGTTCCCGACCGGCCGGTGCCGACGACGAGGAGCGGTGCTTCGATGGTTTCAGCAGTGATCTCCGGATGTGCGGCCACGGTGGCGCGCACCTCGAGCCGGTTCACGAGCGCTCGCACGATGTCGTTGCGCGCCATGATGCGGCCGAGCAGATTGAGGTCGGCTTCAGCTTCGAGGGCTCGGAGGAAGACGCGGAGTCCCTCGCGCCACCGGCCGTCGCCGTAGTCGGCGAGCCCCGAGATCTCGCACGCGGTCGCCAGCAGGGACTCTTCATCCAGCGCGACGAGCGCGGCCGGGTTTCCGAGTTGGCGACCGAACGCATTCAGCTCCTCCACCCACTCCGGGCGAGTCGGGAGCGACCAGGCCGGGTTCACGTGTACCGCGCGAGAACCGCATCTCGCCGTCGGCGGAGCTGCTCGGCCCGAGTCTCGTCGTCGACGACCGGATGCGACGCCGGCAGGTGATCGCGCAGCTCCGCCGATCGGACCACGGTCGAGTGCGGGACGGGACGTGATCGCGTGCCGATCGACCGATAGACGAGCATGCCTTCGGGTTGCCCTTCGGTATCGATCCAGTTCGGAACGCCCGGATCGAGCGCGGCGACGGCCACACGGATGCGACCGTCTTCGTCGGCGTACGCCTGGGTCATGTTCAGGCTCGTCTGGCGGTTCGCGAAATCCCCGGAGTCGAGCCGGAATCGGTGGTGGATGGTCCAGCCCCAGTAGTCGGCATCCGGTCGGTCGGTCTCGATGACGAGGATCTGGTCCGGATCCAGGTCCCACCATCCGGCGCCGTACGCGATGTTGGGCGCGCCCCCCTTGGGCGTGCCGGGGGGCGCGACCGCATTGTGGGTGAGTGCGTCACGCGCGCGCTCGACGTACTCGTACCAGAACTCGACCGATCGTTCGATCCAGGTTCCGGCTCGGGCGAGCGCGGTGGTCAGGTCGGCCGCGGTGGGTGTCGGTGGCCCGTCGGGGGGCGGGTCGATGCGATCGATGGTGAACGTCGCAATGCGATCGTGCTCCCAGTCGCACTGGTACTGACGGATCACGAGGAAACGCGCGTCGGGGTGGGACGCCAGCCAGTTGCCCTCGTGAGGCTCGGGCGAGATCCAGAGTTCCATCGTTCCGTCGGCGTCAGCGGTCAGATCGGAACTCGCCACCTCGCCGAACACTCCGTACTGGCCCAGGTGCATGTCGCCTTCGAGCAGCGAGAACAACGCCAGCCGTACCCCGGCGAGGGTGCCCGTGACCCGGTAGGTGGAGGTGGGGTCGATGACGGCCCGGGTGTACACGTTGTCGGGATTGGGTCCACCCCACTGGGTCCAGGGTTCTTCGTACCGATGAAACGACGGATGGGTCGGATCACCGTGTTCGATCTCGCTCTGGAGGGCGAGGACGAGCTGGCGGCTGAGGTGACGGAACTCCCGAGCCGGATCGTCGGTACTGGCGTCGCGGGCTGCGAGCTCATCGCCGAGTGCCGCGAGTTGCGTGCACAACGCATGCCACGCCGCGGGCAGACCGGCGTCGGAGTCAACCATGGGCCCCATCCTGCCAGAGCGCGGAGAAGTCGGTGTCTGACGGCCGCAGGATCGTGAGCCGGTGAGATTGCCTAGTCTCGGAGGGATGTCAGGGGCAGCGCGACGCGTCGATACGGCCACGGTGTTGTTCACCGATGTGGTCGGCTCGACCTCGCAGCGGGC
>JAENVU010000363.1 GCA_016650415.1 Acidimicrobiia bacterium | reverse complement strand
GGTGCTCGCCGAACTCGTGGACCTCGGGACGAAGTGGCCGCTCGACCCCGACGAACTCGGCGACCGCGCCGCTCGACTGCGGTGGTACGTCTGGGATGCCATGGGGATCGGCGCAACCGGTTGGGTGCTCCGCATCGCGGTTGAAGATCCCGACCGGGGCATCGCCTTCGCCCTCAGCGCTCACGACCCTGTTTAATTGCTCCTTCGGCTTCCGATCGAGGGTGGTCGAAGGGTCCGAGCCTCGCGTGGGTTGGGACGCCTACGGAGCTGCTCGGCTCCGCTCGTTCCTCGCTACGCCTCGGGGGCGAGCGCGGAGGGACGCCTACGGAGCTAGGCGGGCGCGGAGGGTGGCGCGGTCGATTTTGCCGGCGGGGAGGGTGGGCATGGTGTCCACGTGCTCCACGCGTTCGGGCGTCTTGAACTTCGCGACGCCTCGAGACTCGAACCAGTGTCGGCATTGGGCGAGATCGAACGTCGCGTCGCCGACGACGAAGACACACACGCGCTCACCGAGCCGGTCATGGGGCTCTCCGACCGCGGCGACCTCGCGGACGGCGGGGTGGGCCGCGACGATGCGTTCGACCTCCGCGGCGGCGATGTTCTCGCCGCCGCGAATGATGATGTCCTTCTTCCGGCCGACGATCGTGAGCCAACCGTCGTCGATCGTCGCGAGGTCGCCCGTGTGGAACCATCCGCGAGTCACGGCCGCCTGAGTCTGTGACGCGTCGAGGTACCCCGCGAACAACTCGGGGCCCTGGACGAGCAACTCGCCATCGGTGGCGATCTTCAGTGCGGTCGATCCCACGACGCGTCCGTCGGTATGAGTTGCGCGATCGAGTGGATCATCGGACGTCGACGTGGTGATCGTCGGGGCCTCGGTGGATCCGTACGAACGCTTGACGTGCGCACCGAGCTGCTCCCGTGCGGACTCCACGAAATCGGAGGTCACGCCCGCGCCTCCCGACGAGACGAGGCGCAGCGAGGTCACTCGCTCCCGTGCAAACGACCCGACATCGACGAGTCCGACGAAGAATGTGGGTGGTCCGATCATGAACGACACGTGCTCGCGTTCGATGATCGTGAGGGCGTGTTCGGGGTCCCAGCGTTCCATCAGGACGGTCCGCATCCCGGCCGCGCCCGGCACGAGAACCCCGTTCAGCAAGCCCGAGATGTGCGCGAGCGGTGCCGGCATCAGCACCACGTCGGCCGGGGTGAGTCCATGGGCCCGGACCATGGTCGTGGCCTTGTGGGCGAGGCCCCGGTGCGTGTGGAGCACGCCTTTCGGGATGCCTTCGGACCCGCCGGTCCACAGGACGGCGGCGAGGTCGGTCGGTCGCGCGTGCACCGTGGGGTACGGAGGCCCGTCGGCGAGCGCGGCCACCCGGACGCGCAGTTCGTCCCGCGCCACGAAGAGCGCAGGCCCGAGCCGATCGAGGAGGCGGCTGACTTCGGCCTCGCTCGCCTGATGGTGGATGGGGGCCGCGACGGCGCCCAGCTGCCAGCACGCTCGGTACAACTCGGCGACCTCCGGCACGTTCGGCGCCTGCCAGGCCACGACGTCGCCGCGTCGGATGCCGAGATTGCGCAGACCGCCCGCGAGCTGAGGCGCGCCGCCGACGAGATTGGGAAGCGTGGGGACGTCCCACGGCCCACCGACAGCGCGGTAGGCGGCCGCACGCGGATGGCGATACGTCGGCCGGAGCGTCATGCGATCAGCGCGGTGACGGCTTCCAACCCGCGCCGCTCGGCGTTGCGCCGCGGAGCAGGTTGCCGCCGATGAAGTTCTTCTGGATCTCGACCGTCCCGGCACCGATGCAGAGGCCCCGAATATCGCGGTACACGCGTTCGACCGGGTACTCGCGCGAGTAGCCGTACCCGCCGAGCAGTTGGATTGCCTCGTCGCACACGAACTTGGCGGCGAGGTTCGCGGCCGATTTCGCCATCGCGGTTTCGAGTGGCGGGGGAGTGCCGTGCGGTCCGGCGAGGTGGACCGCACGCTTGAGGAGCAGCCGGGCACCTTCGAGTTGGGTCGCCATGTCGGCGATCTTCCATTGCAGCCCTTGCAGGTCGGCAAGGGGTCGTCCGCCGATGATCCGATCGTTCATGTACTGGATCGCGTAGTCGAGTGCGCCTTGGGCGGCGCCGATGCACATGGCGGCGTTGCCGCATCGTTCGTGGTTGATATGGCCGATGAGTGTGCGGAACGCGGCGTTCGAGTCCGCATCCGCGGCGAGCAGGACGTCGCCCGGATCGATGCGGACGTCGTCGAAGGCGAGTTCGGCCTCGCTCGTCGCGCGCAGGCCCATCTTCTCGTGGGTGCCCGCGACACTGACGCCGTCGGCCTCCAGGTCGACGATCACCGCGCCGATCCCTTTCGTGCCCTCGCTGCCCGGGAAGCGACACCACACGAGGCACACGCGGGCCTTGTGCCCGCCCGTGACGTAGTTCTTGTACGCATTGAGTCGGTAGCCGTCGCCGTCGGGCGTGAGCCGGGCGCGCATGTGTCCGACCGCGGAACCCGCCTCGGTCTCGGAAATGCCGATGCAGAACAGGTCGTCACCCGATGCGGCACGCGGGAGCCACTTCTCCTTGAGCGCGTCGGACCCGAGATGCTCGATGGCGCGCGGCGGCCCGTTGAAGGTGAGTTGGGCGAGAATCGCACTCGAGACATCGGCCCGCGCAAGTTCCTCGAGCACGATCGCCGCTTCGATGTCGCCCATCCCCATGCCGCCGTAGGCCTCGCCGATCGTGATCCCGAACAGGTCGGCGGCGCGGATCGCGTCCCACGAATGCTGAGGGAACTCCTCGGTCTCGTCGCCCTGGCGGGCCATCGGTGCGAGCGCTCGTTCGGCGACGTCCCGGGCGAGATGGCGGAGTGCGAGCTGGTCGTCGGTCTCGGCAAAGGGGTCCGTCCCGAGGGCACTCACGTCGACTCCGCTCTCTGCCCGCTGACCTGCACGGCGGCACGTTACCGGTCGCGCCACCCTCACCCGATCGCCGGCGTTTGGCGGCTGACGGGCCGCCTGGGCCCACCAGCCGCCAAACGCACGTCTGTATATCCCGCATCCCGCGACGTTTGGCGGTTTACGGGCCGCCTGGGCGCGCCACGCGCCAAGCGCTGTACGGGGGTTGGGGTCGACCGACACGATTCGGACATGTGGATCTATGCTCCAGGTTGGCGGTATCGCCACGCAGGGTGGCGACGAGGTTCGGGGTCTGGGATGGCGCGACGAGGAGAACGAGGCGAGACGCTCGTCGAGATCCTCGTGTCGACCACCCTCCTCGGCATCATCGGCGTCGGCATCATCGGCGCGATCGCATCGGTGCTGATCAGTACCGACATCGATCGCAAGTCGAGCGCCGGCGAAACGGTGATTCGCTCCTACGCAGCGGCAATCCAGCGGGCGACCTACCAGCCGTGTCCGGGTGCCGATTACTCGCCGGGTGCGGTGGGCTTCTCCCCACCGGGCAACTTCGCGGCGCAGGTGGTGTCGATCACTGCGTGGGACGGTGGCGGTCCGGTCGTCGTCCCGACGGTCGCCCCACCTCCGAGTCAACCGTCGGCGTTGAATCTGGAGAACGGGTGCACGGCGGCCGACGAGCACGGACTGCAACAGATCAATCTCCGGGTCGATTCGACGGTCGGTGGCCAGCCCGACCCGCGAGGACGGACGACGCTCACGATCGTCAAACGCGATCC
>JAENVU010000362.1 GCA_016650415.1 Acidimicrobiia bacterium | reverse complement strand
GTCTACCTCAAGGAGACGAAGCGGGGGATCACGCGCGAAACGGTCGAGGAGATCAGTCGCTTCAAGAATGAGCCCGAGTGGATGCTCGCCTCGCGTCTCCGCGCCTACGACCACTTCCTCAAGCGGCCGATGCCCGTCTGGACCGACGGCCTCGACAAGATCGACTTCGAGAAAATCGTCTACTACCGCAAGCCGTCTGAGCGCGAAGAGAAGTCGTGGGATGACGTTCCCGAGAAGATCAAGGCGACGTTCGAGAAGCTCGGCATCCCCGAGGCGGAGCGGAAGTTCCTGGCCGGCGTTGGGGCCCAGTACGACAGTGAGGTCGTCTACCACTCCGTGAAGGAGGAGCTGTCCAAGCTCGGCGTCGTGTTCATGGGCACCGATCAGGCGCTCATCGAATACCCGGAGATCTTCCGCAAGTACTACGGGACCGTGGTCCCGCACGAGGACAACAAGTTCTCTGCCCTGAACGGCGCTGTGTGGTCGGGCGGGTCGTTCGTCTACGTCCCGAAGGGCGTCGAGGTTCCGCTCCCGTTGCAGGCGTACTTCAGGATCAACGGCGAGAACACCGGTCAGTTCGAACGAACACTGATCGTCGTGGATGAGGGTGCCAAGGTCCACTACATCGAGGGCTGTACCGCCCCGATCTACGCGACGGATTCGCTCCACGTCGCGGTGGTCGAGGTCGTCGCCCTGCCCGGGTCGCAGGTCCGCTACACCACCATCCAGAACTGGTCCAACGACGTCTACAACCTCGTCACCAAGCGTGCCCACGCCCACGCGGGCGCCAAGGTCGAATGGATCGACGCGAACACCGGCTCGCGCAAGACCGTCAAGTACCCGTCCATCTACCTGCGTGGCGAAGGCGCCAGCGCGGACATCATCTCGGTCGCCGTCGCGGGCCGGGGGCAGCACCAGGACACGGGTGCCAAGGCCGTCCATCTCGCCCCGAATACGACCTCGCGGATCGTTTCCAAGTCCGTTTCCAAGGATGGTGGCCGGGCGACATACCGCGGCCACCTCAAGGTTGCCTCGGGCGCGACCGGCGTCGTCGCGTCGGTTCGCTGCGATGCGCTGATGCTCGATGACGAGAGTCGGAGCGACACGTACCCGTACATCGATATCCAGGAAGACGACACGACGATGACCCACGAGGCCACCGTCGGGAAGATCAGCGCGGACCAGATCTTCTACCTGATGAGTCGCGGCCTGACCGAAAACGAAGCCCAGAACCTGGTCATCCAGGGGTTCCTGGAGGTCTTCACCAAGGAACTGCCGATGGAATACGCCATCGAGTTCAACCGCCTGGTGAAGCTCGAGATGGAGGGTTCGCTCGGGTGACGCCCGAGGTTCTCATCGTGCCCGGGGATGTGCCGGCCACGGACTCGGGGACGGCCCGGCCGCCACGCGCCAAGCGACGTTCGCCGGCCGAGATGCCCTTCAGCTTCGCGACCGAAGCCCTGGTGGCCCGCCTCGTCGCCGACCGCGGGGAGCCCGATTGGCTTCGCGATGAGCGTCTCGCCGCCGCCGCTTCCTTTGCCGCGCTGCCGACAGAAACGAACCAGCTCTACACGCCATACGTGGACCTCCGCGCTGCCGACCTCGAGTCGGCCGAGCCCTGGATCACGACGGCGACCTCGGCGGAAAGCGCTGCCGACGGGACATTGCCGGACGGTGTTGATGGCGTCATCGATCTCCGCGAGGACACGGTGATCGCGATCGCGCTTTCTCCCGATGCAACCGCGGCGGGGGTGACGCTGGAGACGTTCGGTGCCGCGCTCGCCCGAGATCCTGATGGGCTGCGTGCCGACATCGAAGGCGGCTCGACCCTGCCGGCCAATGACAAGCTCGCCCAGCTGGCCCGCGGCTTCTGGAGCCAGGGCGTGCGCCTGGTGGTTCCGGACGGCGTGCGCCTTGCCCACCCCATCCTGGTCCGCTGGCGGAGTGGCAATCCGGATCGCGCGATGATCACCCGCACCCTGGTCCGGCTCGGCGCCGGCGCCCATGCCTCGATCGTCGAGGAGCAGGTGCCGTCGGGCGCCGAGGTCGAGTGCGCCGAGGGACAGACCGTGCCCCAGGGGTTCTTCCACGGCACGACAGAAGTCATTCTCGACGTGGATTCGCACCTGTCGTTCGCCTCGATCCAGGACCTCGGGCCGCAACAGGTCGCATTCCAGCATCGCCACGCCCGGATCGGCGAGGCTGCGTCACTCCACTGGGCCATGGCCCAGCTCGGCGGGCGACTCGTTCGGGCTCGCGTGGACAACCGCCTCGAGGGTGATCGCGGCTCTGTGGAGCAGGTCGAGATCGTCTTCGGAACGGGCGAGCAACTGTTCGATCTCACCAGCTACACGACCCATCTCGGCCGCGACACAACGGGCAACCTGTTGTCGAAAGGCGCGCTCATGGACCGGGCCCGCTCCTATATGAAGGGCCTCATCATCATCGAGAAGTCGGCGGTCGGCACCGATTCCTACCTTGGCGAGTTCGGAATGAACCTGTCCAAGGCGACCCGTGCGGTTGCCATTCCGTCGCTC
>JAENVU010000361.1 GCA_016650415.1 Acidimicrobiia bacterium | reverse complement strand
GAAAGGAATGTCTCCGGCTCGCCGACCGCGATCTCAACACGCTCACGGGATTGCTGGAGGCACGCGTCGTGGCCGGCGGGGCCAAGGGTGACGGCCGCCGACTGATCGATGAGGCGCGCACACTCGCGGCCACCCGGCCGGAGTTGGTGACCGAACTCCTGAACGCGGCACGGGTGCGCCGGCTCCGCCCTGGTCCCGTTGCCGAGATGTTGGAACCGAACCTGAAGGAGGGCGCCGGCGGGCTCCGCGACGTGCAGTCGCTGGTGTGGGCCGGATGGACCCTGGGCGGGGCGGGTGGGCTGGCCGCGCTGACCCAACGGGGCGCGCTGCTTCCCGGCGACGCGGAGTTCCTCGATGGCGCAACGGCCCTGTTGTTGGATGTGCGGATCGGACTCCATCGGGTGACCGGCGGCCGGTCGGACGTGTTGGCGCTCCAGGACCATGATGCGGTCGCGGAACTTCTCGGCTACGAGGACGCCGACGCGCTCGTACGCGCCGTCGCAGCCGCGGCCCGACGAGTTGCCTGGCTCACCAACGACGCCCTGAGTCGGTTTCCGGACTCGACAGCAGCGCGTGCCCGGTTCGGCCGGATCGGGCGCCGGAATCGCGCGACCGGTTCGGATCGGGGCGACGAACTCTTGCCGGTGGTCGACGGCCGGCTCATGTTGGGCGAGGGCGATCACGCGGATGTCTCGACGCTCCTCCGGTTGTCCCGGGTCGCGGCCGAGCGCGGTGTGGCGATCGACCGGGCGGCGCTCGTCGCGTTCCGGGACGTCGGCGAACCCGAGTGGACCGCGGGTCAGCGTGACGATTTCCTCGCCATTCTGCGGTCGGGTGCAGCGATGATCGACGTGTTCCTGGCCCTCGACCATGAGGACCTCGTGAGTCGGATCCTGCCGGAGTGGGCGGAGGTGAGATTCCGGCCGCAGCGCAACGCCTACCACCGCTTCACCGTCGACCGGCACCTCATCGAGACGGTCGCCGAAGTGAATACGGTCCTCGCCGAGGCGACTGGCGTCGAACGTGATGCCGCCGACTCGCTCGAACATCCCGACCTCCTGCTGTTGGGTGCGCTGCTCCACGACATCGCGAAAGGCCAGCCGGGAGATCACGCGGTGGTCGGCGCTCGCACGGCCCGGGAGATCGCGGCGCGCCTCGGGTACCGGGAGCCGGAGGAGGCGACCCTGGAGTGGTTGGTCCTGGACCACCTGTTGATCGCCGACACCGCAACCCGCCGGGACCTCTCGGATCCGGTCACGATCGCGCGTGCCGCCGAGCGCGTCGCCACCCCGGAACGGCTCCGGCTCCTCACGCTGTTGACCATCGCCGATTCGCGCGCCACCGGCCCGGCCGCGTGGGGCCCGGGCAAGGCCGCGCTCGTACGTGAGCTGTACGAGCGCACCCTGGCGGCGCTCACGGGGTCCGAGGTGATGGAGTCCTTACCGGACGCGGACCTTCCGATCGACGAACTCGAAGGCGTCGACGTCGTCGTCGTGTGGGAACACCTCGATGATGATCAACTGCGGTGCTCCGTCGGCGCGCCGGACCGTCCGGGAATGCTCGCCCGGGTCGCGGGCGCATTGAGTCTCGAGGGGTTTGACATCGCGTCGGCCGAGGGTCACTCGCTCGCCGGCGGTCGCGCGGCCGAGGTGTTCGTGGGAACGGATCGGTTCGATCGACTGCGGGATGGTCCCGGCCGCGACCGGGCCGACGCGACGATCCGCCGCGTGCTGGCCGGCGAGGTCGCGGTGGCGGCGGCGCTCGATGAGCGGCGCGAGGTCTACGCGCAGAGCTCCGATCAGCACACCGAGTCCGGTGTGCGGATCCGCATCGCCCAGGACGAGTCCCACGAGGCGACGGTGGTGGAAGTGTTTGCGCCCGACGAGATCGGTCTCCTGGCCACAATCGCGTCGGTCTTCGGCACGCTCGGACTCGACGTGCGGGTCGCGCGGGCGGCCACGACGGGGGAGCAGGCCGTCGATGTGTTCTACATCCAGGATGCGGGTCGGAAGGTGACCGACGTCGCGCGAGTGGCCG
>JAENVU010000360.1 GCA_016650415.1 Acidimicrobiia bacterium | reverse complement strand
GTCCTCGTGAATGCCGTAGGCGTCCCAATGCTCGGACTCCACCCGACCGATCAGATACCGGGCGTTGGGGAAGGTCGGCACCCATTCACCGTCGACCAGCATCGTGTTCCACCCGACATGATCGACGTGCAGATGCGTGCACACCACGAGATCGACGGACTCCCGCGGGAAGCCGGCCGATTCCAGCGACGCCAGGAACGGTGTCTGCAGCTGGTCGAAGAAGTCGTTCGTGCGCGGCTTGTCGTTGCCGAGGCAGGTGTCGACCGCGATCCGCAGGCCGTCGGACTCGATGACGAGCAGTTGGATGCGGAGATGGATCAGGCCGTCCTCGGTCGCGAAGTGTGGCACGAGCCACGGGTGGCGGCCGACTGCGGCCGCGGACGCCGACGGAATCACGCTTTCGCCGGGAATCGGGGCTTCGATCTCGACGACGCTGATGATGCGCACGTCGCCGATCGACCAGGAGTTCATCCGTCCACCTTCATCTGTCCTCTTGCCCCTTCGGGGCGGGCCGGACGGCCCCACACCGCTGGTCGACCGGCCGCACGCGCGTGCCCGTCACGCTTCGCTCTTCTCGATCTCGGCTGCTTCCCAATCGCCGCGGCGGCCGGGGACGATCCGGAACTGCACCGTCGTACCGACCCGCACCGTGCGCGTGCCGTCCGCGATCTGGGTGCAGTGGAACGGGTAGGAACGGCCGTCGGCGTCGATCACTCCGATCCCGCGGCTCTCCTCGAACGCGCGGACCACGCCCGACACCGCGCCGTCGGACATGTCAGTGCACGATCTTCGCGATCGGCAGTTCGATGATGTCGGTCGCGCCCGCTTCCTTGAGCGCCGGAATGAGGATGTTGATCTCGGACTTCGCGACGACCGTCTCGACCGCAAAGCCGTCTTCCCCGAACAACTTCGACACCGTTGGCGACTTCAACGCCGGGAGCAGACCAATCACCGATGGCAGGATCGTTTCGTCGACGTTGAGCTTCACCAGTACCCGACCCCGTGCTTCCAGCGAGCCGGAGAGCAACGTCATGATCTGCTCCATGGCCTTGCGCTTCTCGGGATCCGCGTAGCTCGCCGGATTCGCGATGAGTTCGGTGTAGGAGACGACGATCGTGTCGATGACCTTGAGCCCCGCAGCTCGCAACGCGCGTCCGGTCTCGGTGATCTCGACCACGGCATCCGCGATCTCGGGGATCTTGGCCTCGGTTGCGCCGTAGGACAGGGTGATCTGCGCCTCGACCTCGGCATTGGCAAAGAACCGCTTGGTGAGTTGGGGATACTCGGTCTGCACCCGCACCCCACTCGGAAGGTCGCGCACCGATGCTGCGGGGTTGTCGCCGGCAACCGCGAGCACCATCCGGATCGGACGGGCGGTGGCCTTCGAGTAGTGCAGCTCAGTCAGGGTGACGACATCGGCGCTCGTCTCCTCGACCCAGTCTCGGCCGGTGATGCCGAGATCGAACATGCCCGACGCGACGTACTGCGGAATCTCCTGAGGGCGCAGCACCATCACCTCGTTGACCCGAGGATCGTCGATGGCACCGCGGTAATCGACATCGGATCCCCGAGCGACCGCGAGGTCCGCATCTTCGAAGAGTTGGAAGGTGGCTCGTTCGAGCGAGCCTTTGGGCAGGACCAGGCGCAACATGAGGACCCTGTTTCTAGCCGCGTACCGGTGGCAACGAGCGCAACAATGCGACCATCTCCAACGCGGTCGCCGCGGCTTCCTCGCCTTTGTGTCCCTCCGAGCCGCCGATCCGGTCGGTGGCCTGCTCGTGCGTATTCGTGGTCAGAATCCCGAATATGACCGGAACTCCGGTGGCCAACGCGGCTTCCTGGAGCCCGCGAGCCGCCTCACCGGCCACGTATTCGAAGTGGGGCGTATCGCCGCGGATGACGGCCCCCAGGCACACCACACCGTCGACCGTTCCCGTACGCGCGAGGTGCTGAGCGACGAGCGGCAGCTCGAACGCGCCCGGGACCGTCACCAGGGTGACGTCGTCGTCGACGACACCGTGGTCCCGGAAGGTGCGTCGGGCACCCTCCAGCAGCGGCCCGGTGATGTCCTCGTTGAAGCGGCTCACCGCTATTGCGAATCGCATGCCCGCTCCGTCGACCGTCTCGGCCGCGACTGCGTACTCACCCATTCCGATGCTGCTCCCATGTCGTGTGGTCGAGTCGGTACAGCACGTGGGGCAGACCCGCATGCTCCGTCTCGCAGTCGTATGTGAATCCGAGGTGTTCCATCACCCGGCGCGAAGCGACGTTGCCCACGAGCGTGAAGCTCACGATCTCGTGGAGACCCAATGTCTCGAAGCCGATGTGCACCGCCGCCGCACCGGCTTCGGACCCCAAGCCTCGGCGCCATCGATCGGCCGCGATCGTCCATCCGACCTCGACCCCGGGCCCTCCCGTGTCGGTGACGTGGAGCATGACCCAGCCCACCGAGTTCTCCAACTCCCGCTCCCGCAGGATCCAGAGTCCGAACCCCTGAGCGTCCCAATGGGCGAGCCACCGCCCGATGTCGTCGCGGATGCGGTCCCGATCACGCGGACCGCCCAGCGTCGCGGTCACCCGCTCGTCCTGGAACAGGACCTCGAGAAACTCGAGGTCCTCCCCGCCGACCTGGTGCGCGTCGAGCCGTTCGGTGGAGAACTCGAGTGGCCCGCAGATCACGCGGTGGTCTCGCTCTCGCTCCCCGCCTCGTCCAGACCGAGGATGTGGCCCATCTTCTGTTGCTTCGTG
>JAENVU010000359.1 GCA_016650415.1 Acidimicrobiia bacterium | reverse complement strand
CTTGGCGGATCCACTGTCGATCACGTGGATCCTGTTGGTGACCGGCGTCGGATCGCTGATCCATCTCTACGCGATCGGGTACATGCGCGGCGACGAACGGTTCTCCCGTTTCTTCTCGTACTTCAACCTGTTCGCGACGGCGATGCTCGTGCTGGTGCTGGGCAGCAGCTTCCTGCTCACCTTCCTCGGGTGGGAAGGCGTCGGGCTCTGCTCGTACCTGCTCATCGGGTTCTGGTTCGAACGCCCCCGTGCCGCGAGCGCGTCGGTCAAGGCGTTCGTCACGAACCGCGTCGGCGACTTCGGGTTCATGATCGCGATGTTCTTCATCGTGGGCGCGCTCGGCAGCCTCGACTACTCGGTCATGACTGCGAGCGCCGGGGGCGTCTCGAAGTCGACGGCCACCGCGATCGCACTGCTCCTGTTCGTCGGGTGTATCGGCAAGAGCGCGCAGATCGGTCTGCACGTGTGGCTTCCCGACGCGATGGAGGGTCCGACGCCGGTCTCGGCGCTCATCCACGCCGCGACGATGGTCACCGCGGGCGTGTTCCTCGTGTGCCGGGCGCATCCGTTCTTCGAGCGCAGCGGGATCGCGATGGACGTCGTCGCGCTCGTGGGCGCACTCACCGCATTGATCGCCGGCACCGTGGCGTTGGTCCAACCCGACATCAAACGGGTCCTCGCCTACAGCACCGTCAGTCAACTCGGCTACATGTTCCTGGCGGCCGGCGTCGGTGCGTATTCGATCGCCGTCTTCTTCGTGCTCGCCCACGCGTTCTACAAGGCGGCGCTCTTCCTCGGATCGGGCACCGTGATCCACGGCACCGATGAGACCCAGGACATCCGTCGGATGGGTGGCCTCCGCAAGTACATGCCGTTCACGGCAGCCGGCTTCGGCATTGCCTGGCTCACGATCTCGGGGTTGCCACCGTTCTCGGGCTTCTGGGCCAAGGACGGTGTGCTCGCGGCGGCGTTCTATGACCACAGCTACGTGGTCTGGGCGATCGGCCTGCTCGCGGCGTTGCTCACCGGCTTCTACATGACCCGAGAAACCGTGCTGGTGTTCGCAGGGAACGAGCGCTTCCGGGCGGGAGCGCTCGTGGGTGCCGACCAGGCCGCCGGCGACGGTGACGAGGCCGCCGTGCCCGCCGATCATGCGCACGCGGAGCACGACATCATGGCATCGCCGACGGTCGACTACGGCACGCCGGTCGGGCCTGCGCACATGGGCCACGACCCGCACGAAGGAACCCCGACGATGATCTTGCCGGTTGTGGTCCTCGCCGGATTGGCGATGATCGCGGGTGTGCTCGAGCTGCCCTTCCACGGCCTCGAGTTCCTGTCGAAGTGGCTGGAGCCCACCTTCGAAGGCGCGGAGGGCGCGAAGCCCACGTCGTTCCTCTCCGGGTTCGGGCTGTCGATGCTCGCGGTGGCGATCGGCGTCACCGGCATCGTGATCGCGCTGCGCTGGTACCGCCGGGGTCTCGACGATCCGGCCGACGATCCGGTGGATCGCAAACTCGGTCCCGCCGCGACGTTGTTCGGTCACGCATGGTTCTACGACGAGGGCATCGCCGCGCTGGTCGGGGGTCCGATCCGGCGGGGCGCCCAATGGGTCGCTGATGTCTTCGACCAACGGGTCATCGACGGTGGAGTCGACGGCATCGCGAAGGCATTCGGCGCGGCCGGCGTGGGGATGCGGCGGTTGCAGACGGGACTCGTGCGGCAATACGCGCTCGGGATTGCGCTCGGGATGGTGGCGCTGTTGGTGTGGGCATTCTGGCGAGCGGGGATCGGCTGATGCTGCGCGGGTATCCGATTCTCACGGCAATCGTGTTCACCCCGATACTGGGTGCGCTCCTGATCCTGCTCACGCCGGCCCGACGGCCGGAGCTGGCACGCGCCGTCGGGTTCATGATGTCCATGGCCACGCTCGGCTTCGCCGGGCTCATGCTCTGGGATTTCCAGACCGGGCACGGTGGCTTCCAGTTCACCGAGATGAACCACTGGTTCACCTCGCTGGGCGTCAACTACATCCTCGGTGTCGACGGCTTCAGCGTGTTCATGGTGGTGGCGACGGCCGTGCTGTTCCCGTTGGGACTGCTCGGAGCCGCCAAGGTCGATCAGCGGGTCAAGGCCTACGTCTTCTGGTTCCTGCTCCTCGAGGGCGCGATCATGGGGATCTTCCTCTCGCTGGACCTCATCGGCTTCTTCGTGTTCTGGGAAGTCATGCTCGTCCCGATGTACTTCTTGATCGCGGGCTGGGGGAGCGCGAACCGCAAGTACGCGGCCACGAAGTTCTTCCTGTACACCGCCGCGGGCT
>JAENVU010000358.1 GCA_016650415.1 Acidimicrobiia bacterium | reverse complement strand
TGGCGGGCAGGAGCGCCACTTGGTAGATGACGGGCGTCACAAAGAACAGGATGCGACTCACGAAGGTCATCACGTTCTGGCCGTCGGGCACGAGGGTCACGTACGTCGACACCACGAGCGCGATCCCGACGTTCATCATGAGGTGCACCGCGAACACGAGCGGGAGGACGAAGAACCCGGGACCGAAGCTGCCCCCGACGAGGGGGAACATGACCAGGAGGACGCCCGCGGCAGGGACGAACTGCTTCAACGACTTGTACACGGCCGTGATCGGCAGCAATGCCCGCGGAAACGACGAGTTGAGCATGAGCCCCTTGGCTCGCTTGATCGACGAGCCTCCCTCGTTGATTGCCTGCATGCTCAGGAAGAAGAGGAAGAAGTCCGCGATCAGGATGGGGAGGAACTGATGACTCTTCGGATTGTTCCGCAGGATCGTGTAGAGGAAGAAGTAGATCGACGCCTGGAAAAGCGGGTTGAGCACACCCCAGAGATTGCCCAATGCAGTCCTGCTCCGCGCGGTGCGCAGATCAGCCCGTGCGAGCTCGGTCATGAACATCCGGCGTTCCCACAGCGCCGCGAGGTATTCCCTGACGTCGGGCAGCGTCGCCGAGTGCGGCTCAAAGACGTACTCGACGTCGCTGTATTCGGTCACGTTCGACGTCACTCCGCGACCTCACACATCAGACAGGTTCAGCGACTCGATCCGACAGTACCGCATGTACTTGGCGACGACGTCGTCGGGGTCGCCGAACTCGGCGACCCGGCCCTGATGAAGCCACAGAACTTCGGTTGCCATGGACTTCACGGACTGAAGCCCGTGGCTGACGATCACGATCGTTCGGCCCTCCCCCGTGAGCTGCGCCGTCCGCTCGGCGATGTGTTCCGTGAATGCGGCATCTCCGCCGGTCAGCGCCTCGTCGATCAGCAGGATCTCGGGATCGAGGAACACCGCGATCGACGACGAAAGGCGCATCCGCATGCCGCTCGAGTACGAACGCATCGGGAGATCGAGGTACGACGAGAGTTGTGAGAACTCGCCGATCTCTTCGGTGATCTCTGCCAGGCGTGCCGGCGAGAGGCCGTTGGCGAGCCCACCGAGCGTGATGTTCTCCCGCCCAGTGAGCGCCTCGCTGAAGCCGAGGCCCGGCGCGAGCATATTCATTCGACCGCGGACCACGACGCGCCCCTCGTCCGGCGGAAGGGTCCCCAGGATGACCCGACACAGCGTGGACTTGCCGGCCCCGTTCCGACCGATGACCGCGAGCACCGACCCCTTCTGGACGTCGAAGGACACGTCGCGCAATGCCGGTATCAGCCGGCCGCCAGAATCAGCACGCCGGAACAGCCGCCGCAGGTCGTCGCGGAGGTTGTCGTTGTCGATCTTGACGTGATACGAGGCGGAGATATGGTCCGCCTCGATGGACGGCGGCTGAACGGCCGCGGCGGCCGTTGCCGCAGGAGCCAACCCCGACGCGTCGCCGTACTCGTGCCGAGCGGCACCGGAGGTCGCGGCCACTTAGCCCCCCTGCTCCCGCAACGGATCGAGAGCCTCGCGGGCCTCGGCCAGCTCGGCGCGCTCGACCTCGCGGACGAGCTCGGCCACGCCAGACTCCATGACGAGCACCCGCTTGTCGGTGACTCTCCCGTTCGGAAGCCGCTCGGAGACTGTGCGCGCGACCACGATCGGTGGCCGTTTCGCGTCCCCGGTCGTCGTCTGCAGCTCGTTCAGGATCCCGTTGACCTCGCGAGGGGTCATTTGGATCGCTCGGGCCGCGGCGACAGTGTCGAGCTCCTTCTCCTCGGCTTCGGCCCGGGCCACGAAGGCGAGCACCGAGCGGGTCGCCTCGTCCACCTCGTGATAGAAGTCGGAGATCGACGGGTGGTCCCAGGGCTCGATAGATCCCTGCGTGATTGCCCGGAGAATGTAGTCCATCACGTCCTCGACGTGTTTCTCGGGCACCGGGACCATCACGTAGGGCATCGTCTTCCACTTCTGCTCGTTGGAGCCCGAAAGGTTACACGATCCGTTGTCGTGAGTTCCGACTTCCCGACGGGCGATCTGGGCGCTGCGGGGCACCGATCGGGAGTGACGCCAAGTATCGGACCCTCGGCATAAAGTACACGAAACGACACGCCGGCGGTGCGCGACCCGCAGCTCAGAAGAGCTCAACGTCACCCAGGCAGAGGCTCCAGTCTGAGAGCGACGCCGCGGAAGTGGAGTCTGCGAGCGGACGCCAGGTCAACACCGGGCCCTGCCGAGGCAGCCGCACGTATCCGGCGCGGTCGAGCACGGCGCCACCGATCCGGATCACATAGTCGGCACCAGCGGTGCCCGCGACCGCCCGCAGCAGGGCCTGACTCGCACCTGGGTCTCGGTCCGGTACGAGCAGTTCGCAGAGCGCGCACTCGAGCGAGCGCCCTCTCGATCGAAGCCGGAAGATCGCGAGCCCGTCGGCGACGCGGTCCGACACCGTCAGCGCCCGGTAGCTGAGCGGCGCGAAGTCGTACCGCCACCGCAGATATTCGACGGTTCGGTTCGTGTGGAGGCGGGCTGGCCGCCCGATCGATCGCAGAAGATCGGCCAGGCCCGGATCCGCCAGCACCTCCGACGCGGCCCGCCCGGCCGACGTGTCGGTCGACCAACGCGCCGCGGGGACCCGGGATCGCATCATCCGAAATGCCGATCCCGGCGAGCAGAGCCGAATCGAGGTCCTCAGACGACCGACCTCGACCCAGCCCATTGAGAGGTAACCGGGTCGGCTCCGCGCGTTCGGCGTGTTGAAGACGAAGGCGACGCTCTCGGCGGTCAGGTCGTCGACGGCACGAAGCGTCAGCGCCCGGAAGACGCCGCGGCCCTGATACTGCGGATCGGTCGCAGTGTCGACGGCGCGAACGGCGCGTCGGATCTCTCCACTGGGACCGACGAACTCCCAGCGGAGGAATGTGCGGAAGCCGATAATCCGATCCCCGTCCACCGCGACCAATCCTGGAGAGCGGCCGAACGGGTTCCGCTCGTGCTTCCACTCGTAGAAGCTTCGGAACCGCTCATCGTCGCCCCACCCGAGCGAAGCCGACAGCAGCGCGAGTATCGCGGGCCGATCGTCGGGCGCCGCCGCCCGGAACGCGAGTTCACCCAACCCGGGTCCTCACCGAATCGACGCAAGGAGGTGCGTATGGTCCGGCGCGTGATCGTCGAGGTTGAACCCCTCGACGTCGAGCTCCGCGGGGCCGCGCCGGACGGCAACCCAGTGCGGACCCACGGTCATCTCGGCCACGATGTCGCCCGAGATCGCCCGGGCGATCAGCAGCTCCACGACGAGCCGCGACATCGGGGTGGCCGGCCCGGTCCAGCCCTCCTCGGTCATGCGGCGCTCGACCTCGCGGCGAACCTCGTCGCTGGTCTCGAGCGCCGTGGTCAGCGAGTTCGCGATCATGTGCTGACAGCGCCAGTCCTCCAGCAGGTACAGCCCGCCGGGTCGCAGCCGCGGGTACAGCACGTCGAACGAGACCCGCGACTCGTGGTAGAGGTGCGACGCGTCGTCGATGACCAGGTCGATGGACTCTCCACCGAACTCGTCGACCATGATCCGTGCCAGCCGTTCCCGATCCGCCTGGTTCACCCCGTACATCGGATGGACGATGTCCTGCGCACCCCGCGCGGCGATGTGACGATCCAGCGCCTGGACCGGGTTGGGTTGGAGCTCGATGGCCACGAGGCGTTCCAACCCGCC
>JAENVU010000357.1 GCA_016650415.1 Acidimicrobiia bacterium | reverse complement strand
GCGCACCTTGCCCGTCGCGCACAGCAGCCCCAGATCGGGACCGCCGTACGACACGACCGTGAGGTCCTTCACGTCGCTCCGCGCGAGGGCCCGCACGAGACTCATCGGCTTGCGTCGGGAACCCCAGCCGCCGATCCCGATCGTCATACCGTCGCGAATCTCGGAAACGACGTCGTCCTCGGTGACGACCTTGGAGGAGGGTTCCACGAGGCTCACTTGCTGGTGTCCGTTTCGCGACCCGCGACAAAAGCGTCGCGGTGTTCGTCGGCCACACCCGACAGGTTCAACTCGAAGGTGAACCCCTGCTCGAAGCGATAGGAACGCTTCACGTCGATGGGGTCGATGCCGTTGAGCGATTCTTTCGCCGCCCGGATGACCGCCGGACTCTTGACCGCGATGTCCGCGGCAATCCGAAGCGCAGTGGCGCGCAACTCCTCCTGGGGCACGACCTCGAGGACCGAACCGAAGTGGTGCAACTCCTGGGCCGTGATCGTGGCCGCGGTGTACACCATCGCCCGCATCCGGTGCTGCGGAACGAGCCGGGCCAGGTGCGTGGCCGCACCCAGCGCGCCCCGGTCGACCTCGGGGAGACCGAAGGTGGCATCGTCGCTCGCCACGATGATGTCGGCATTCCCGACCAGGCCGACGCCGCCACCGAGACAGAAGCCGTTGACCGCGGCGATGACGGGGACCGCACATTCGTAGACGGCGGCGAATGCGGCAAAACACCCTCGATTCGCACCGATGAGCGCGTCGAATCCCTCGGTGTTCTGCATCTCCTTGATGTCGACACCGGCGTTGAATCCACGGCCCTCGGCGCGCAGCACCACCACGTGGACCGCCGGATCCTCGCCCAGGGCCCGGAGGATGCGGGCGAGATCGAACCAGCCGGCGACGGTCAAAGCGTTCACCGGTGGGTTGTCCATCACCACCTCGGCGATGCCGGCAGCGTCGACGGTCTGAGTAATCGGCATGGGCGCGCCTCGGAAGGATCTGGGTCAAGAGTTTCTGACGGGTCGTCAGATCGGGGAAACTTATCGTCATGTTGGATCAGTGGGACATGTCGGGCCGCGTCGTACTCGTGACGGGGGGTGCGCGAGGGATCGGCCGAGGGATCACCGAGGGCTTTCTCGCCGCGGGCGCCCAGGTCGTGATCTGCGGTCGGACCGAGCCCGAGGAACTGCCGAGCGCGGACGGGCGCGCGGCCACGTTCATCAGCGCCGACGTGCGAGACGCCGACGCGGTGGAAGCACTGGTCGCGGCGACGGTCGACGCTTTCGGCCGCCTCGACGTCTTGATCAACAACGCGGGCGGCTCGCCCTCGGCCGATTCGGCCACGGCGTCGCCGAAGTTCTCGAAGGCAATCATCGAACTCAACCTGCTCGCACCGCTCGTGTGCGCCCAGAAGGCCAACGCCGTGATGCAGACCCAACCCGACGGCGGGGTGATCGTCAACATCGCGAGCGTGAGCGGCCTGCGCCCGTCGCCGGGGACCGCCGCGTACGGCGCAGCCAAGGCCGGTGTCCTGAACCTCACCCAGACCCTCGCGGTCGACTACGCGCCGAAGGTCCGGGTCAACGCGATCAGCGCGGGGCTCATTCGCACCGAGCAATCGCACCTCCACTACGGCGACGAAGCCGGGATCGCCGCGGTCGGCGCCACGGTTCCCCTGGGCCGCATGGGCACGCCGAGCGACATCGCCGGCGCGTGCCTGTTCCTGGCGTCGCCTTCGGCGGCCTACGTCTCGGGTGCCAACCTGCTGGTGCACGGTGGTGGCGAGGCCCCGGCCTACCTCGACGCGGCCGACGCGGGATGACCCAACGCGTCCTCGTCATCGGGGGCATCGGTCCCACCGGGATTCCACTGCTGCGCGGTCTGACGGCGCGCGGCCATGAGGTGACGATCCTGCACCGCGGGCTCCACGAGTCGCCCGACACGCCGGCCGACGTCGCCCACCTCCACGCCGACCCCTACGACGAGGCCGATCTCCGCGCTGCGACCGACGGCACGACGTTCGACGCCGTCTTCGCGATGTACGGACGGCTCCGCATGATCGCGGAGGTCTTCCGGGATCGAACCGACCGCTTCATCTCGGTGGGCGGCGTGCCCGTATATCGGGGCTTCATGAACCCCTGGCTCAACGATCCGCCGGGCCTGCCGGTCCCGCTGCCGGAGAACGCACCGTTGGTCGAGTCCCCGGCGGAGGACGACAAGGGCTGGCGGATCCGCCGCACCGAGGAAGCCGTCTTCGCCGCCCATCCGCGGGCTACCCACATCAGGTACCCGTACGTGTACGGCCCCCGCCAGCCCGTGCCGCGCGAATGGTGCATCGTGCGCCGCGTCCTCGATGGCCGCGACCGGATCGTCGTCGCCGACGAAGGCCTCACTCTCCACCACCACGCGTTCACCGAGAACTGCGCCCACGCACTGTTGCTGGCGTTCGATCAACCTGACGCCGCGAGTGGTCGCTGCTACCACGTGGGCGACGAGGAGGTGCTGACCATCCGGCAGGTGATCGATCTCGTCGCGGCGGCACTCGATCGCGAACTCGAGGTCGTCTCGATGCCGTACGAGCTCGCAATTCCCGCGCGTCCGCTGCTCGCCCAACCGCTGCCGACGCACCGAGTGCTCGATCTCGCGGCGATTCGCGCCGACCTCGGGTATCACGACGCGGTTCCGGCCCGGGTCGCGATCGCTCACACCGCGCACTGGCTCGCGGCGAATCCCCCCGAACCCGGCGGCATCGAGGAGCAGGTCCTCACCGATCCGTTCGACTATGCCGCCGAGGACGCGCTCATCGCGGCCTGGACCGCGGCCACGGCCTCGATCACCGTGCCCGAGTTCGCGACTCTTCCCGGCTACGGCCTCGCCTACAGCGGCCCCGGCGGCCGCCCGAGGACCCAGGCCGACTTCGAACCGTAGAAGCGGGGAGCGACAAGAGGCCGACGCCCAACTCAGCAACCCGCACCTCCGACCACAAGTACGTGGCGTCGGCCGTGGCCCGAGCGGCCCGGCCCGAAGGGCCAAGAGCGGGAAAGGAGGTTTGACACCGAGGGATGTGCCCGGGAGCATGCGGGCATGACCCACCCCCTGGCCATGCTCACCGGTGAGGAAATCTCGCAGGCGAGCGCACTCGTACGCGCCGATCGTCGCTGGACCGACGGTGCCACCTTCGTGCACACCATCCTCAGGGAACCCGCCAAGGCCGACCTCGACGCACGCCCGGACCGACAGGTCGAGGTGCAACTCGTGACGGGACCCGAGATCGACGTCACCGAGATCGTGGTGTCACTGACCCGGAGCACCGTCGTCACCTGGGATGTCGTCGAGGGGATGCGGCCGACGCTGCTCATGAGTGAAGCGGTCCACGCGATCTTCACCACGAAGGAGCACCCGGACTACATCGCCGCCCTCGCGCGCCGGGGCATCACCGATGTCGACAACGTGCAGATCGACCCCTGGCCGGCGGGTGCGTTCGGCTACGAGGCCGAGCAGGGACGTCGGATCGCACGCTGCATCTCGTTCCTGCGCACCGACCCGCAGGACAACGGATACGCGCGGCCGATCGAAGGACTCATCGTCCACTTCGACCTGGGCCGCAAGGAAGTCATCGAGGTCATCGACCACGGCGTCGTCACGATGGCGACCCAGCACGCGCGCTACTTCGCGCCCGACTGCGAGCCGTTGCGGACCGACCTGAAGCCGCTCGAGATCACCCAACCCGAAGGCCCGAGCTTCACCGTCGACGGCAACCTCGTGCAGTGGCAGAAGTGGTCGATGCGACTCACGTTCGATCCGTACGAAGGCTTGGTCCTCCACCAGGTGACGTACAACGACGCCGGCAACGAACGGTCGATCCTGCACCGGGCCTCGATCACCGAGATGGTCGTCCCCTACGGCGACCCCGCGGAGACCCAGGGATTCAAGAACGCGTTCGACGTCGGCGAGTGGGGCCTCGGCCGGATGACCCAATCACTCACGCTCGGGTGCGACTGCCTCGGTGAGATCCACTACTTCGACGCCACGCTCGCCAAAGAGGACGGCGAGCCGTACGTGATCGAGAACGCGATCTGCATGCACGAGGAGGACTACGGGATCCTCTGGAAGCACGTCGACCTCTTCGGCGGCACGAGCGAAGTGCGGCGGAGTCGTCGGCTGGTCGTGAGTTTCATCTCGACGGTCGGCAACTACGAGTACGGCTTCTTCTGGTACTTCTACCAAGACGGCAACATCCAGCTGGAGGTGAAGCTCACCGGCATCGTGTCGCCCATGGCGATCGAGCCCGGCACCCAGCCCGAGTACGCAGGAGTGGTGGCACCCGGTGTCGCCGCGCCGAACCACCAACACATGTTCAGTGCACGGCTCGACTTCGATGTCGACGGCACCACCAACGAGGTCTACGAGGTGGAAGCCGAACGCGTCGCGACCGGACCGGAGAATCCGTGGGGCAACGCGTTCCGCGCGAAATCGAACCGCTTGGACTCCGAGTCGGTCGCCCAGCGCGAAACCAACTCGGCCACATCGCGGTCGTGGCGCATCGTCAGCCCCACCACGCAGAACGGGCTCGGCCAACCCACCGCGTACAAGCTCGTCCCCACGATGAGCACGCCGACGCTGCTCGCGCAACCGGATTCGAGCGTCGGCCGCCGCGCCGGGTTCGCGCAGCACAACCTCTGGGTCACGCCCTACGCGCCCGACGAACGTCGCGCCGCGGGCAACTACCCGAACCAACACGACGGTGGCGACGGACTCCCCCGCTGGACCGCCGCCGACCGGTCGCTCGTCGACACCGACATCGTGGTCTGGTACTCGTTCGGCATCACGCACTTCGTACGTCCGGAGGACTGGCCGGTGATGCCCGTCGAATACACCGGGTTCCTCCTCACGCCGTTCGGGTTCTTCGACCGCAACCCCGCGCTGGATGTCCCGCCCTCACCCGAAGGCCACTGCCACGCGAACGAGCAGCACAAGCGAGACAGCGCGTGACTCAACCGGATGATGACCCGGGATTCTCGAAGGCCCAGCGAATGGATGCGGCGCTGTCGGTGTTGCCGTCCGGGAAGCGTTGGTTGCTGGATGCGGTCCGAGTGCTCCGAAGCGGCCGGTAGCACCTCAGAACGGCTGACGCCGGGCACCGCGGCGTTCGTCGATGTTCCTCGAGTCGGCGAGCAGATCGACAGTCATGTACCCGGAGCCGGGCGGGCGAGGTATGCAGTCTTCGCATCGGGCGAGAACCCGCACGCTCGATAGAAACTGTGGGGGGCAGGTGTGCGCGAACCCGTCATCAGCATCGCCTTGTAACAGCCCTCGGCCCATGCTGCTCGGAGCGTTCCATCCATGATCCGCTTGCCGAGGCCTGCGCCACGTCGGGATTCTTCGACGACGACGTTCTCGATGACGGCATAGGGGGACGCGGAACGTGTGAGATTGGGGATCACGTTCAAGTACGTCGAAGCGACGACGACTCCGTCGAGTTCGAGGAGGAACAGGCGCAGCCCGGGCGCAGCCAAGATCCGCTCGAAGGACTGCTCGACCGACCCGTCCTGAGGGATCGAGTCCTGAGGATGGAGCTGCCGGTAGAGCCGGATGATGTCGTTGAAGTCGGCCGGCTGAGCCTCACGGAACATGCACACAGAATGCCCGCTCGGAGTGCGTGCTGTCGCCCGAATGGTGAGATCGCCGCACCCCACCCCGGCGCCATATGCCTTGAGATCGTCAGGGGGTGAGGCCGGCGCAGGATTGGCGGCTGGTGAAGGCGGAGCGATCGGTGTCGGCCGCGACACCGGTGATGAGGTGGGGGATGCCACCTTGGATCCGGGCGGGGATCCATTCGTACGCGTCGACGTCGCGACCGGTCACGGTGAGCTTCAACACACCGGTCACGCCCGACGCGCCACTCTCGTTATAGAACGCGAAATTGCCGAGTCCGTAGTCGACAAAGGCCGCGCCGTGCCGACCGCCGGTCATGACCCGGTGCGTGTGGCTGCCGACGATGATGTCGGCACCGGCATCGACGAGTAGCAGGGCCAGTTCCTGCTGGCGAGGCGACGGGCACGTCGATCCCTCGACACCCCAATGGAGGTACACGACGATCGTGTCGGTGTCGGCTCGCACGCCACGAATCCCGGCCAGCAGTCGATCGACACTGGCCCCCTTCGTCGACGCGAGACCCGCTTGCGCGTCGGTGGCGGTCCACGGTGTGATCAACCAGTCGTCGAGGACATCGGTCGCTGCGAACACCGCGATCTGCTGGCCCTTGATCTCGGTGCGCCACGGACGGTAGGCCTCCTCGGCGTTCGCACCGATACCGAGGACCGGCAAGGGAGTCTGAGCCTTGGCCGCCAGCGTCTCGGACAGGCCCGCCGGGCCGTAGTCGCGTCCGTGGTTGTTGGCCATGGTCACCACGTCGATACCTGCCACGCGTAACGCCTCGTACGCGCTCGCCGGGGCCCGGAAGTTGTAGGCCTTCGGATCCGGTGTCCCACCCGTCGCGATCGCAGTCTCCAGATTGACCATAGCGAGATCAGCACCGCCGAGGGTCGGGGCGATCGGTGCGAACATGCCGTTCGGGTTGCGGTCGAGCTGCGACCGCAACCCGCCCTCGAAATGGGTGTCGCCCGCGAATGCCAGCGTCACGGCTTGGCCGCTGCCACGTCGCGGCCTGGTGGTGGTGGTGGTCGACCGGGTCGAGCTCGACGGGCCTGCATCAGCCGCCCGGGCGCGCCGGTCGCGCGCGTTGCCATCCCCGACGCGGACCGCGAGCAGCCCGATGGCCACCACCGACAGCGCGAGTAACCCGAACAACACAAGCCGCCGCACGTCGATCAGGCTACGTGTGACCGCCACCCGTACGACGGTCGGGCTGACTCACGCCAGCGTTCGTCAATGTCCCCCCGAGTGGGTCAGCCGTTCGGGATGACGTTCTCCTTGCCGAGCAGCAGCTCGTACGGGTCGTCACTCTCGCCGAGACCCTCGGGCATGTCGTAGTAGGTCTTGATGGTCAGGTCGCCGTTCTCATCCCACTGGAACGTCTCGATGCTGTGGGCCTTGGCGATGTCGTCGCCCGTTCCGAAGTGATTCTCGATCACCCATGCCATCTCGTTGCCGTTGACCTTCACGGTCAGCATGTACATCTTGTTGATCGCCTGGAACATGTCGAACGCTTCGCTCGTCGCATGGTCGAACCCATGCTTCTCCTTCGTTCCGACCGGATCGAACATACGCACGTTGCCTTGGGCGATTGTTCGCCAGGACGCGATCCACTCGTCCTTCTTGCCGGCGTTCCAAAGCTCACAATGCTTGGCCGCATGCGCGAGGCGGGCCTCTCGACTCGGTACCGCCATGACATGACCTCCGTGGGGTTGGCATCGCCAACAGAGTCGGCATCATGCCCGCTCCGGCTGCCATCTGTCGCCCGCCTGGTGCGATGGCCGCGAGACACCCAGGGGCGCGGCGATGACACCTGAGGATGACGGCAGACGACTTCGTACGCGGTGCGGACCTCGAGACGAGGGTCCTAGAGGCGTTCGATGACACCGTTGTCTGGCGGACCGGTCATGAGCGGGATCATCTTCGCGAGGTGACCGGTCGCGACGATGTTCTGCGCCATGTTCGCGTGATGCGCGTCAAGAGAGGTCCAGCGTTCGATGAACATGAACTTGTTCGGATCGTCCCGTCGCTGGAAGAGGTCGAACGCCTCACACCCCGCGGCCGATCTACTCAGATCCCGACCCTCGACAAGGAGAGGCGCCAAGTGCTCGGCGTTTCCCATCGACGCTTCAAAGTTGACCACGACATCCACGCTCATGTTCGTCTCCTTACCTTGACCGTTCGACTCGTCGAGTGTCGCACACTCCACTCGTTGGCAAGTAGAGACCTGGAGGGCAACGACGAATGCAGGCCGACCCAAGGGCGCGGCGATGACTCCTGAGGATCGCTGCCACCGTCGATGAACGGTCTCGGGGCGGCCACCCGAGCGTCAGGAAGCGCCCCGGAGGCGACGTCAGATGGTCACCTTGATCGCGTACTGGCTGCTCTGCACGTCGTCGCACACTTCGAGGCACGGCATGAACAGTTCCATGAACCGGGGTGCTTCCTGCCAAGCCTGCCGGGCCGCCGAGTCCCGCCATTCGCCGACCGAAAGAAACCGCTGATGATCCTCGTCATCGGCGACGAGCTGCGCAGCCTTCAGCCCGTCCTGGGTTTCGCGGGTCCAGTGCAAGAAGGTCGTCCAGCGTTCGACGAACTCATCCTGCTTCCCTTCTTTGACCCGCCAAATCGTCGTACTGAAACAGTTGCCCATCAGAACAGAGCCTCCCTTGTGGTCTCCAGATCACCGAATGTGGTTTCACCTCGACCGAACGGGCCATCCTGCCAGCAGCGCGCTCGTTCCGCGCCGACAGGGCCGGTCACCGTTCCCACCCAGGTGTCACGTCACTCGAACCGCGCAGCACGCAACGCCTACGCGTGTTGGGAGCTCACGCTCACGACTTCGCCGGTCATGTAGGTGGAGTAGTCGGACGCGAGGAAGACGATCACGTTGGCGATCTCCCACGGCGCCGCGGCGCGACCAAATGCTTCGCGCGACGTGAGTTCCTCCAGGACCTCGTCCGAGGTGACCTTCGACAGGAACGGGTGCATCGCCAGCGATGGCGCGACCGCGTTGATCCGCACGCCGTAGAGCGCGGCTTCCATCGCGGCACATCGGGTCAGGGCCATCACACCCGCCTTCGCGGCCGCGTAGTGCGCCTGCCCCCGCTGCGCCCGCCAGCCCAACACCGACGCATTGTTCACGATCACCCCGGCGTGACGCGGCTGCATGTGTCGGAGCGCCGCCCGGACACACCGGAACGTCCCGTTGAGAGTGACATCGAGGACCTTCATCCACTGCTCGTCGCTCATGTCGACCAGGTCGGCGGTCCCGCCGAGACCGGCATTGTTCACGACCACATCGATCTCGCCGACGGCTGCCACCGCGCCGGCGAAGAGCGCTTGGACCTGATCCTCGACCGTCACATCGCAGGGCAACGCAATCGCCACGCCGTCTCCGAGTTGCTCGGCCGACTCCGCCAACCGACGCTCGTGCGCGTCGCTGATGACGACCCGGGCACCTTCGGCGATGCAGCGCTCGGCGGTGGCGAATCCGATACCGGTCCCGGCCGCGGCGGTCACCACCACGTTCTTCCCCGTGAGCAACCCGTGGCCCGGCGGCGGGGTCAGCGGAGGAGGATCTTGAGCCGGCATCACGTCACCTTCGGTTCGGGCGGCAGGCCGAGGACCCGTTCGCCGATGATGTTGCGTTGAATCTGGTTGGACCCGCCGTAGATCGTGTCGGCGCGGGTGTAGAGGAACATCGCCTGAGCGCGGGTGAGTTCGTACGGGAACGCGTCCGCGACTTCGGACCACGGCCCGAGCACTTCCATCGCGAGTTCACCCATCCGCCGGTGCAACCCGGCCCAGAACAACTTCCCGATCGACGTCTCCCGGGTCAGTTCACCGCGACTCATCGCCGTCAACCCTCGCATCGCGGTGTACCGCATGATCTCGACTTCGATGTAGACTTGCGCCAACTTCTGCCGCATGACGGGATCCGTATTGATCCCCCGCTCACGGGCGTTCCCCACCATCTCCTGCCATTCGTGGGCGAACCCGAGCTGCTGGCCGAGCGTGAGGGCGCCGCGCTCGAACGCCAGTGTGCCCATGGCGACCTTCCAGCCACCGTTGACCTCACCGACGACGAGATCGGACGCGGTCCGCGCACCGTCGAAGAACACCTCGTTGAACTCCGATGTGCCGGTGATCTGTTCGATCGGACGGATCTCGATCCCCGGTTGATCCATCGGCACCAGGAGGTACGAGATCCCCCGGTGACGAGGTGCGTCGCGGTCGGTGCGGGCGAGCACGAAGCACCACTGCGCCCAGTGCGCGAGCGACGTCCAGACCTTCTGGCCGTTGATGACCCACTCGTCGCCGTCGAGCTCGGCCCGGGTCGAGAGGTTCGCCAGATCCGATCCCGCATTGGGCTCGGAATATCCCTGGCACCACTGCTCTTCGCCGCTTGAGATCTTCGGAAGGAACCTTGCTCGTTGCTCGTCGGATCCGAAATGCAGGATCGTCGGACCGATCAGACCCTCGCCGACGAGACCGACCCGGCCGGGACCCCCGGCGCGGGCGTACTCCTCGTAGAAGATCACTTGCTCCAGCAGTGAGGCGTCGCGTCCGCCGTACTCGCGTGGCCACGAGAGGCACGTCCAGCCCACGGCACCGAGCGCTCGCTCCCAGGCCAGGCGTTCCTCGAAGAGGGCGTGCTCGTCACCCGGGCCGCCACGACCGCGCACCCCGGCGAACTCGCCCTCGAGCTTGCTGACGAGCCAGTCCCGCGCCTCGGCGCGGAACGCGTCGTGCTCCGCAGAAAAACGTAGGTCCATCGGAAAATCAGCGGGGCCGGTAGAACGGGTTCCAGGGGTCCGTGCGCGCGGCGAGGACCTCGGCGATCGGCGAACCGCCGCGTGCGCCGGTGAGCAACGCACCTCGGGCTGCTTCCCGGTTGTTGGCGAAGACCGCCGTGGCGTCCGCCGCCTGCGGGTTGACCCAGACCGCCGCGATGATCACGAGTGCGGTGATCCAGTCGCCGGTGATGATGTCGTCGTCCACCGCGTCAGCGACGCCGGCGGCGATCCCGGCCTGCGCGGCGCCCCACGTCATCTCCGCGTGGCGCTCGCCGGGAATCCCGGCCTTGTTGACGAACAACGTGGGCGGTTGGACCGCCAGGCCCGGCTGGATGATCGCGACGAACGGGGCATGACCGCGGGTGGGAGACGCCAGCGCCGAGGCCCACGCGGTGCCGACCGGGCCCGTGCGTTCCCCCAGCACTGTGTTCACATGGGCCGCTTCGAGGCCCTCCCCGACGAAACTCTCACCGATCTGCACCCGGGCATGTTGTCAGACCGAGCGGTCGGTCAGCGCTGCCGGGCCCGAACCAGCAGCGCAGCCGCCCCGCACGCCAGGGCGACACCGCCCGCGACCTCGACCCGCATTCCCTCGGGAGACTCCCGTTGAATCCGTTTGTGCATCCGGTCCAACCAGCGGGGCAGCGGATTGACCCCGAAGAAATATTCGCTCGGCTTGTCCGAATCGAGGATCGCCGCGCCGGCCATGCCCGAGATCAGCGCCCGGCGGGGCGGGACCCCGGCTGCGGTGATCAGGGCGACCGTCGCCAGCCCCAGGAGGCCGTCTCGTTTCGCCACTGCGTAGAACCCGTCCCGGCCGAGTTCGGGATTCCCCCAATGCGGGACCATGTCCATGGCCACGTGGGTCGCGAACCCCAATCCGAAGGCGGCGACCGGACGATCTCGGAAGACCGTCCCGGCCACGGCTCCGGCCAACACATGATTCGTGATGAACATGCCTTCTCCCCTCTCTCGGTAGTGTGCCGCGCCGACCCACGCGCGATCCAATGGAGGCAACCACCATGTCGTTCAAAGTCGGAGTGCAGTTGCACCCCCAGGTCGGCACGGTGGACGAACTCCGTGCCGCATGGAAGGCCGCCGACGCGCTCGGCGCCGACAGCATCTGGATCTGGGACCATTTCTTCCCGCTGTACGGCAACCCCGATGCCAATCACTACGAGGCCTACACGCTGCTCTCGGCCATGGCCGTCGACACCGAGCACGCCCACATCGGAGCCCTCGTCACCTGCAACTCGTACCGCAACCCCCAACTCCTCGCCGACATGGCCCGGACCATCGACCTCCTCAGTCACGGCCGGTTCGTATTGGGTATCGGCTCGGGATGGTTCGAACGTGACTACACCGAATACGGCTACGAGTTCGGCACCGCCGGCAGCCGCCTGGCCGACTTCGCGACGGCACTCCCCAAGATCGCCGACCGCCTCGGTGCACTGGTCCCTCCACCGGACGGAGACGTCCCGATCCTGATCGGGGGCGCGGGCGAGAAAGTCACCCTTCGCCTCGTCGCCGAGTACGCCGATGCGTGGAACTCGTTCGGACCGCCCGACAACTTCGCCCACAAGAACGCGGTCCTCGACGAGTGGTGCGAGAAGCAGGGTCGCTCACCGAAGGAGATCGAGCGCACCGTCGCGATCCAGCCCAACGAGGTCGACAATCTGGACGCGTACCTCGCGGCCGGAGCGG
The DNA here is from genome assembly GCA_016650415.1 of Acidimicrobiia bacterium. Lineage (GTDB taxonomy): Bacteria > Actinomycetota > Acidimicrobiia > IMCC26256 > JAENVU01 > JAENVU01. The sequence goes on along the minus strand of JAENVU010000357.1, from coordinate 18,714 downwards.
AGCACTTCATCGTGATGGTCGGCGCGCCCTACGACCTCGGGCCGCTGGAATCCCTCATCGCCGCCCGCGGGTGACACCGCCCGCCCTCCTTCCCCCCGGCGCTCGACCCGGGTTCATCGGAACGCTCTCGGTACCGGGAGATCTCTGGTGGGTCTGTGCCGAACCGACGCCGCTCGCGGGGATGGCCTATCCGCGTGCGGGGGTGTGGGACACGCTCGCCGAACGCGGCTTCGCCCATGTGGTCGACCTCACCCGCGACGTCTCGAAGTACGACGCCACACCACTGACCGTGCATGCGAGTCGACTCTCGGACCTCATCGGCCGGCGCACTCCCCCGGATCCCGAACGCGACGAACTCCGAATCCGCGTCGCCGCTGCGCTCGTCGCGGATCGGTGGTCCGCCGGTGAAGGAGTGGTCGTGCACTGCCACGGCGGGCGCGGCCGTACCGGCGCGGTCATCGGCAGCGCGCTCGTACTGCTCGGACATCAACCGGACACCGTCGTCGACTGGCTCCATCGGGTGCAGCGGACGCGGGGACGACGAGGGTGGCCCGAACAGCGGTGGCAGGCCGAGGTCGTTCTCCGCGCAACGTCTCCGGATCGGGGAACCGCCGAGTGACACGCCTCGCGCGACCGGAACCGCACTCCGCGCGAATAGCACTAAGAGGGGTGAAAGGATTGGTCACGATCGAACCCCCCGCCTTGCCTCAGAATGGTGCATGAGCTAACAAACTGACTCGGCGGAAATCTGGGTGATCGCTCGCGGATGGCGGATTCGGCGGGGTTCCCCAGGCGGACCCCATGCGGTCCGGAGGATGTTCGATGCCAGGCGCACGGTCAGATCCGACACTTTCGCGGACGCGTCGCGTCGCGCTCGGTGCGATCGCGCTCGCGGCTGCGGTCGCTCTGGTCGCGGTCCTGATCCTGACGTCCACCTCGACTCCGGCCCGCCGGGTTGCCCACGGCCTCCTGCCCCGCACCGCGTCGGCGCACACCCCGACCGTCCGCACCGACCCGCCGAAGCCCGATCGACCCAGCACCACGACCACCCCGACCGCGCCGCCCGCGAGCCCTCCCTCGCCGCCGCCCGCCGGGCTGCTCCAGCCGGCCGACGTCCCCGCGCCCGACGTCATCCTCCCGATCCAACTCATCGGACGGATCCAGATTCCCAAGATCGGACTCGACACCGATCTGCGCGACCAGATCACCCAACAGTCCATCGACCTCGGCCCCTCCCACTGGCCGGGCACCGCGCCTCCCGGTGGGTTCGGCAACGCGGTCATTGCCGGTCACCGCAACAGCCACAGCGCACCATTCCACGATGTCGGCAATCTCGTCCCCGGTGATGCGATCACGCTCGTCGCCGCCGACGGGCGGCCGTTCCACTACGTCGTCACCGAGTTGTTCGTCGTCACGCCCGACGCGGTCTGGATCACGGAGCAGACACCGGGCCACACGCTGACGCTCTTCACGTGTCACCCGCTGGGTTCGTCGGCACAACGCTTGGTGGTGCGGGCCACGCTCGTCTAGGAAAGCCCACCGACCCGGGCCCGGCTCGCGCGGTAGGGTCCTGACGTCAACACGGGAGTCCGGTGCGCCGGGCTGAGAGGCGGGCACGCAGCCCTCGACCGTTACCACCTGATCCGGATCATGCCGGCGCAGGGAGTCTTCCCAGCCTTCCGTACGCGCCGGAGTGGTCCTCGACCCGAGGACGGCAATGCACGCAATCGTGGCGGCCGGCGGCGATCCACCCGACGAGATCTGGCTCGACACCCTGCCGCGCGACGGCCTCGTCGTCGCCGCGGATTCCGGCCTCGCGCACGTGTATGCGTTGGGGCTCGCGCCCGACATCGTCGTCGGCGACTTCGATTCCGTCGACCCGGCGCAGCTCGATCGAGCGACCCGTGACGGTGCGCGCATCGAGCGACACCCGACCGACAAGCAGGCGACCGACCTGGAACTCGCCCTGGACGTCGCGCTCGACGCGGGCGCGACCGAACTGACGGTGATCGGTCTCGGGGGCGGTCGGACCGACCACCACCTGGCCGGACTCGCCGCGCTGGCCGACCCGGCCTGGGCCCCGATGCGCATCATCGCGCTCGTCGGCACCGACCGCATTCACGTCGTGCATCACGACGTGACCGTGACCGGCCGCGTCGCGAGCATCGTCACGTTGCTCGCCGTCGGTGGGCCGGCGCGAGGGGTCACGACCACCGGTCTGCGCTGGGCACTCCAGGATGCCGAGCTCTCGGCCACATCGACCCTCGGCGTGAGCAACGAGATCGTCACCTCGCCGGCAACGGTCAGCGTGCGCGGCGGCACCTTGTTCCTGATTCAACCGGATGGAGATCACTGAGATGTCTCGACGCACCCTTGTCGTCCTTCTGACGGCCGCGGCCGCGCTCGCGCTCGGCGCGTGCGGCTCGAGCAACTCGAGTGGTGGCAGCGCCACCAAGACAGTCACGCTCGTCACCCACGATTCGTTCGCGATCTCGAAGCCGGTGATGCGCGCCTTCACCCGGCAGACCGGTTGGAAAGTACGCATCCTGAAGAACGGGGATGCCGGCGTCGCACTCAACCAGGTGATCCTCACGAAGAACGCGCCGCTCGGCGACGTGATGTTCGGTGTCGACAACACGTTCCTCACCCGAGCGCTTTCCGAGAACGTGTTCGCCCGATACCGCGCCGCCGGCATCGAGGCGATTCCGCGCGCCCTCCGGCTCGACCCGACGAACCACGCGACGCCGATCGACTTCGGCGACGTCTGCGTCAACGCCGACCGGAAGTACTTCTCCGAGCACCACCTGGAAATTCCGAAGACCCTCGACGACCTCACCCAGTCGCAGTACCGCGACCTGCTCGTCGTCGAGAATCCGGCAACGTCCTCACCGGGGTTGGCATTCGTCGCCGCCACGGTCGCCCGCTTCGGTACCGCGTGGCCCCAGTACTGGGACCGGCTCCGCGCCAACGGGGTCAAGGCGGTCGACGGGTGGGAACAGGCCTACAACGGGGAGTTCTCCGGCGCCGGCGGAGGCAAGGGCGACCGGCCACTGGTCGTGAGTTACGCATCGAGTCCGCCCGCCGAGGTGTACTTCGCGGACCCGCCGCCCACGACCGCGCCCACGGTCTCGCTCGACGACACGTGCTTCCGCCAGGTCGAGTTCGCGGGCGTGTTGCGGGGCGCCGCCCATCCTGACGGTGCGCGTGCGCTCGTCGACTTCATGCTGACTCGTCGATTCCAGTCGGACATGCCGCTTCAGATGTTCGTCAACCCCGCGGTCCCGGGCACGCCGCTCCCCGCCGTCTTCACCAAGTTCGCCACGATCCCGGCCGATCCCTTCACCCTCAGCCCGGCCCGGATCGGGCACGACCGCGCCGGGTGGATCGACGAGTGGACCGCGCGCGTCCTGCGATGAGGGCGTTCGGCCCACGCGTCGCCCGCGGCCTGCTCGTCGCCGTCCCGCTCGGCTTCCTCGCCATCTTCTTTCTGTGGCCCGTGGGCGCGATCCTCGGGCGCGGCCTCCGCACCGGTGGATCCCTCGACCTGCGTTCTCTCGCCGAGGTCTGGCGCGACCCGAGCCTGCGACACGTCCTGTGGTTCACGGTCGTGCAGGCGGTGCTCTCCACCATCGCGACCCTGGCGGTCGCCCTGCCGGCCACCGCGGTGCTGAGCCGATTCCAGTTCCGGGGACGCGGGCTCGTGATCGCGCTCCTCACGATGCCGTTCGTGCTCCCGACGGTGGTCGTCGGAACGGCGTTCCGGTCGCTCGGCCTCAGCGGCTCGCTCACCGCGATCATCACGGCCCACGTGTTCTTCAACGTCGCGATCGCAGTACGAGTCGTCGGCGAGGCCTGGCGAGCACTCGATCCCGCGGAGGAAGACGCCGCGCAGAGCCTCGGGGCGGGACCGATCCTGACCTTCACCGCGGTGACGCTTCCCGCGCTCCGGCCGGCGATCGTCGCCGCGAGTTCGATCGTCTTCCTCTTCTGCTTCACGTCGTTCGGGGTCATCCTGATCCTCGGCGGACCCCGATTCGCGACGATCGAAACCGAGATCTACCGCCAGACCGCACAACTCCTGGATCTCCATACCGCGGCTGCACTCTCGATCGTGCAGCTCGTCGCGGTCGTCGCGGCACTGCTCGTCGCCGGGGCAATGACGAGCCGGGTGCGCACCTCGACGCGCCTGCCGGTCCGCCGGCCCCCTCCGACGAGTCGCCGATCCCAGTTGCTCCTCGCACTCGGGCTCCTCCCGGCCACCGTGCTGGTCACCGTGCCGCTCGGCGACCTGGTGATCCGTTCACTTGCCAACGGCGCGGCCGGCTATTCGCACCTCACCTCCACGCCGATCGGCGCGCCCGGGTCGCCGCTGCAGGCCATCGCCACGTCGATCAAGGTCGCGTGCGTTGCGACGGTCATCGCCGTCGCCCTCGGACTCGCACTCGCCCACGCACTCACGCGGCCGGGACGTCGGGTCGGGATCGCACGCGTGGCGGAGCTGTTGGTCCTGCTGCCACTCGGGGTCTCGGCGGTGACGGTCGGTTTCGGTTTCCTCATTGTGTTCGACACGCCACCACTCGACCTGCGCACGTCATGGTGGATCATCCCGATCGCGCACGCGCTGGTCGCACTGCCGTTCGTCGTGCGGACCACGGTGCCGGTCCTGCGAGCGATCGATCCTCGACAGCGCGAAACCGCGGCAATGCTCGGTGCCGGTCCGGCGCAGGTATGGCGAACCGTCGATCTCCCGATCGTCGCCCACGCGGCAAAGGTCGCGGCGGGGTTCGCGGCGGCGATCTCCCTCGGCGAGTTCGGCGCAACCCTGTTCATCGTCCGGCCTGAGACCACGACGGTGCCGGTCGCCATCTATCGGTTCCTGAGCCGACCCGGCGTCACCAACGTCGACCAGGCCATGGCCCTGGCCACCATCCTCATGGTCCTGACCGGCGTGGTGGCCGTGGTCGCCGAACGCGGATCCCGCATCGAGGCACGGTCATGACCCTCACCGTGACGAACGCGACGGTCCGTTACGGCACCACGGTGGCCGTCGACGCCGCGAATCTCACGCTCGAAGGAGCCGAGATCGTCGCCGTGCTCGGGCCCAGCGGCAGCGGCAAGACCAGCCTGCTCCGCGCCATCGCCGGGCTCGAACCACTCACGAGCGGCACCGTCACGTGGGGCGGAGAGGACCTGACTCGAGTCGCGCCCCATCAGCGCAACTTCGGATTGATGTTCCAGGACCACGCACTGTTCAGCCATCACGACGTGCTCGACAACGTCGCGTTCGGTCTCCGCATGCGCGGCGTGGAGCGCGGCGAGCGTCAACGACGAGCGCAGGACATGCTCGAACTCGTCGGTTTGGTCGGGTTCGACCACCGCCGCGTCGATCACCTCTCGGGCGGCGAGCGTCAACGGGTCGCCCTCGCGCGTGCCTTGGCGCCGTCGCCCCGGCTCCTGATGCTCGACGAGCCACTCGCGTCGGTCGATCGCGAACGACGAGACCAGCTCGCACGCGAGTTGCATCGAATCCTGCGCGCGAACGGAACCCCCACGCTCCTCGTCACCCACGACCTCGACGAAGCATTCGGGTTCGCCGACACCATCGTGATCCTCGACCGAGGCCGCATCGTCCAGACCGGGCCGACCCGAGCCGTGTGGCGGCGACCCCACACCCTCGCGATCGCCCGGTTCCTCGGGGTGAGCTCCGACATCGCCTGCCCGCGCGCCTCCGGCCTCGTCACGACACCGTGGGGCTCGGTCACCACCGACGCTCCCGGCACCGGAACCACGATCGTCGGATTCCGGCCCACCGATCTCCGGGTGAACGCCGGGGGCGCGGTCACCGGTCGCGTCGTGGCGACCTGGTTCCGTCGCGACCACTTCGTGGTCGACGTCGAGACCGCCGTCGGGCGTCTCACCGCTCACAGCTCCAATCCCGAGCCCGTGGGCTCCGCGGTCGCGCTGGCGGCCGACCTCGAGGCCGCGGTGCTCGTCGAGCCGGCGCCGACCGGCGCGTAGTCTCGGCCGCGATGGCCACCCCCCGATTCGACCACCTCTATCCCTTCGACGAGCTCGTCACCGAACTCCGGAACCTCGCCGAGGCGGCGCCCGAACTGATGAGCCTCGAATCGGCCGGAACGTCCCACGAGGGCCGGGACATCTGGCTCGCCACCGTCACGAACTCGACGACGGGGCCACACCACGAGAAGCCCGCGGTGTTCTTCGAGTGCAACATCCACGCCACCGAGGTCACGGCATCGACCGCCGCACTGCATCTGCTGCACCATCTCGTCTCCAACTACGGCACCGATCCCGCGGTCACCCGGGCCCTCGACACCCGCACTTTCTACGTCGTCCCGCGCGTCAACCCCGACGGCGTCGAGCTCGCGCTGCGCGAGACCGATCCGATCTATCTCCGCTCCTCGACTCGCGCGTACCCGCGGGCCGATCAGCAGCCCGGCCTCATGGAACGCGATGCCGACGGCGACGGCCGGACCCTCTGGATGCGCATCGAGGATCCCGACGGCGGGTGGATCGTGCACCCCGAGGAGCCCCGCGTGATGATGGCGCGGCCGTTCGACGACGTCAGCGACGGCCCGTTCTATCGGCTCCTCCCCGAGGGGGTCGTTCACGACTTCGATGCCGACCACGTTCCGGTCGCACGAGATCTCCAGGGCTTGGACCTCAACCGCAACTTCCCTCAGGACTGGGCGCCGGAGGGAGGCCAGTCCGGCGCGGGTGACTACCCGACGTCGGAACCGGAAGTTCGCACGGTGGTCGACGCGGTGACCGCGCGGCCGAACATCGGCGTGTACTTCGCGTATCACACGTTCGCGGCGGTCATCCTCCGGCCCTACGGGGGTCACGCCGACGACCACTTTCCCACCGCGGATCTCGTCACGTACAAGACGCTCGGACGGCGTGCGACCGAGATCACCGGCTACGAGACCGCGTCGGTGTTCCACGAGTTCAAGTACGACCCCAAGACATCGATCACGGGGTGTGGCGACGAGTGGGCGTACGACTTCCTGGGCATGATCGGTTGGACCACCGAGTTCTGGAGTCCGCTCCGCGCCGCGGGCATCGAGCACAAGTACATCGAGTGGTACTCCGATCATCCCGTCGCCGACGACCTCGCGCTGCTGGCCTGGAACGACGACGTGCTGGGTGGCGCCGGGTTCGTCGACTGGTACCCGTTCGATCATCCGCAGTTCGGTCCGGTCGAACTCGGCGGCTGGGACACCTTCCGGACCTGGACCAACCCGCCCCCCTCGCTCATGGAAGCCGAGATCTCGCCTCACAGCACGTGGGCGGTCGCGCACGCGCTCGCACTGCCCGAGTTGGCCGTCCACGACCTGCGCTGCACCCACCTCGGAGAGGACGCCTACCTCGTACGGGCCGTCGTGAAGAATGCCGGTTGGCTCCCGACCAACATCACGAAGAAGGCGATCGAACGCAAGGCGGTGCGGCCGGTCGAGGTCACCCTCGAATGTGGCGACGGGGTCTCCGTGGCCGGCGGTCGACCGACGGTCGAGCTCACGCAGCTGCCCGGTCGATCGCGGGTACGGACGATGATGGCGGTGCACGACGGCGTGATGGATCCCATCACGGAGCGGACCTTCACCGAATGGATCGTGCACGGGCCGGCCGGTGCGACCGTCATGGTCACGGCACGCCACCAACGCGCCGGAGTCGCGCGGGCCGAGGTGACGCTCGGATGACCGCCCCGGTGCGCGTCGGGTTGGTCGGCGCCGGGCCCTGGGCCCGCATGGTGCACGCACCGCTCCTCGCCGCGGGGCCGGAAACCGAACTCGCCGGCGTGTGGTCACGCACCGCCGATCACGCCGAGTCGCTCGCGGCCGAGCACGGCGTGACCCCCTACCCATCGTTCGATGCGCTGCTCGATGACGTCGAGGCGGTCGCCCTCGCCGTCGTCCCCGCGGCCCAACCGGACCTCGCAGTTCGTGCCGCCCAGGCCGGCAAGGCCGTACTGCTCGAGAAACCCCTCGGCCTCGACGTGACCGGCGCGCGGCGCATTGCCGACGCGGTCGCCGAGCACGGGGTCGGGTCGCTCATGTTGTTGACCTACCGCTTCGCCGATGTCGTTCGTGAGTTCCTGGCCGACGTCGACACGATGACGCCCACGGGGGCACGCGCCTGCTTCATCTCCGGTGCCTTCCTCGGCGGTGCGTTCGCGGGTGGATGGCGCCTCGAACACGGAGCGCTGCTCGACGTCGGTCCGCACATCCTCGACCTGGTGGAGACTGCACTCGGACCCGTCGTCGAGATCCAAGGCCACGGCGATCCTCGACAGTGGGTCGGGCTGCTCGTGACTCACGAGAGCGGCGCCCTCAGCGAGGTCACGCTGTCGTGCGCGAGTGCGATCGAACCGAGCCGAACCGAGGTCGAGGTCTACGGCCGCGATCGTTCGTGTTTCGTGGACGCCCGGTCCGGTGCCCGGGCGGCGTCCTTCGCTCGCGTTCGCGCCGAGTTCGCCGCCGTCGCCCGTTCCGGAGATCCCCACCCGTGCGACGCATCGCGCGGCCTGGCCATTCAAGAACTCGTCGCGCGCGCCGAACGCGCGCTCGTGAAGTAGCGAGGCATCGTGGCCGCGGTCGTGCTGAGCGCGCTCGCGCTGGGCGCGATCGCCGGAGTCTTGATCGGCGGCCACCACCTCTATCTCCGGCTGGACCGGCCAGGAGGCTTCGAATGCTCGCTCCGCGTCACCCGCGGGACGGTCGACGGCCTCGGGCCCAAGTTTCGAGCGGGCTACGCCGGTCCCGAGGTCGAGCAGTTGCTCTGGCGTCGCATCGCATGGCTGGGATCCGGCGTGCGCGTGCCGATCACCGGGGTTCGCCTCGCCGAGGCGCGGCGCCCGGCATCGCGTGAGCGGCCCGCGCTGCCCGCCTCGTTCACGGTGATCCCCGTGGACGTCGACGCCGAGACCCGCGTCGAGCTTGCCCTCCCGACCCGTCGGGTTGCCCGCCTCGTCGGGTTGATCACCGGCCCGGAGCCCCGGCCACCGCACCGGTAGCCTCCGCGGCCATGGCCCGCGAACCCTTCGACGTCATCGTCATCGGCGGAGGCCACAACGGCCTGGTCGCGGCCGGTCTGCTGGCTCGACGGGGCGCCCGAGTCACCGTGCTCGAACGCCGAGAGCAGGTCGGCGGCGCCGCCATCACCGAACAACCTTGGGGTCCCGACTTCAAGATGACCGCGCTCTCCTACGTGGTGAGCCTCATGCCACCCACGATCCTGCGAGAACTCCAACTCGAACGGCACGGCTACCGCATCCTGCCGCAGGGACCATATTTCGCGCCTCGCCCCGACGGCCCGGCCTTGCGCATCCCCGACGATCCGCGCGCTCGCCACGAAGCGATCTCTCGGTTCTCCCCACGCGACGCCGACGCCTACCCGGAGTGGGAGTCCTGGCTCGCCGGCCTCGCCGACGTCCTCGGCCCGCTTCTGACCGAGACCCCACCCCGCCTCGGCTCTCACCGACCTGCGGACCTGCTGGCCCAAGGTCGCTTCGCTTGGACGGCGCGGCGCTGGGACCAGCGGTCGATCGCCGACATCACCCGGTTGTTCACGATGAGCATTGCCGACCTCGTCGAGGAGCGGTTCGAGTCCGACGCGATGCGCGGGGTGTTGTCGGTCAGCGGGGTGATCGGCACGTGGGCCGGCCCGCGTTCCGCCGGCACCGCCTACGTCATGGCCCACCACAAGGTCGGCGACGTCGGCGACGGTCAACTCGGCGCGTGGGGCTTCCCGGAAGGAGGCATGGGTTCGGTGACCCGGGCACTCCGAGACGCGGCGCTCTCGTTCGGCGCGACGGTCCGCACCAACGCCGAGGTCATGCGGATCATCGTGCGCGACGGTGCCGCGGTCGGCGTGGTCACCACGAGCGGCGAGGAGATCTTCGCCGACGTCGTCATCGCCGCGACCCACCCCCAGATCACGTTCCTCCACCAGCTGGAGGCCACCGAGCTTCCGGACGACTTCGTGGAGGACATCCGGCGCTGGAAGACGCGCAGCGGCACGGTCAAGGTCAACCTGGCGCTGGATCGGCTCCCCGAGTTCACCAGTGCGCCGGGGTTCGATCCGGATGTGCACGGCGGCACGATCGTCCTCGCGCCGAGCCTCGACCACGTGGAGCAGGCGTTTCAGGACGCGGTCGCCGGCCGACCGGCGACCGCGCCGTTCGCCGACATCTGCATCCCGTCGGTCTTCGATCGCACCCTCGCCCCCGAAGGCAAGCACGTCATGTCGCTGTTCACCCAGTGGGTCCCCGCGTCGTGGGCCGACGAACCCCACCGCGACGAACTGAACGCGTACGGCGCGCGACTGATCGAGCAGGTCGAGGCCGTCGCGCCGGGATTCACCGACTCGATCCTGCACAGTCAGATCATCGGCCCCTACGACATGGAGCACACCTACGGGCTGATCGGCGGCAACATCTTTCACGGCGAGTTGTCACCGGCCCAGTTGTTCCACATGCGCCCCGCGCCGGGCTACGCGGATTACCGAACTCCGATCCGCGGCTTGTACCAAGCGTCGAGCGCGACCCACGGCGGCGGTGGCGTGACCGGCATCCCCGGGCTCAAGGTCGTCGAGCAGATCACCCACGACCGGGCGACGGCCCGCGACCGAGTTCGCCGGGTGTTCGGGAAACCGTCCTGACCCGGAACGTGGTCAGGCAGTGGCGACGAGCGCAGCCTCGAAGGCCGTGAGGGCCCGATCGATCTCCGCCTCCGACACCACGAGCGGCGGCATCCACCGCAGCACATTGCCGTTCGTCCCGGCGTTCATCAGCAGCAGGCGTCCCTCGTCCCGGCAGTGCGCCGCGACCGCCGCGACGCGAGCCGCATCGGGCGCGCCCTGGGCGTCGGCCATCTCGCACCCGACCATGAGCCCGGGGCCGCGGACATCGACGATCACCGGATGGTCCGAGGCCAACGATCGGAGTCCCGCCCGCAGTTGGTTCCCGCGCGCGTTCACGTTGTCGAGGAACCCGGGAGCCGTGAGGACCTCGATCGTCGCCAGTGCCGCTGCGCAACCGATCGGATTTCCGCCGTAGGTACCGCCGTGCGCGCCCGTTCCCCACCGGCTCATGATCCCGGCCGACGCGCCGATCGCGGAGATCGGGAATCCCGACGCGATGCCCTTCGCCATCACGACGATGTCGGGCACGATGCCCGCAGCGTCGATGGCGAACATCGAGCCGGTCCGAGCGAATCCCGACTGCACCTCGTCGGCGACGAAGAGGATGTCGTGCTGCTCGCACCGCGCCTTGATGCCCTGGATGAACGATGCCGGCGCCGGGAGGTAGCCCCCCTCGCCGAGCACCGGTTCCATGACGACAGCGGCGGTCTCGGCCGGCGCGGACTGGGCGGCCAGCACGAGGTCGAACCCGCCGAGTGCGCCGGCGACCGCGGCGTCCTCCGAGATGCCGTCGCGGATCGCGTACGGGAAGGGCGCAACGAACACGCCGCTCGGCAGCGGTTGGTATCCCGCGCGGTACCCGGTCTTCGAGGTGGTCATCGCCATCGTCAGGTGTGACCGTCCGTGGAACGAACCCTGGAACACGATGACGTTGGGCCGACCCGTCGCGTGCTTGGCCAACTTGACCGCGGCCTCGGTGGCCTCCGCTCCCGAGTTGGCAAAGAAGAAGGTGTCGATGTCCGGAGGCGTGATCTCGGCGAGTTTCGCGGCGAGTTCCTCGAGCAGCGGATGCCGATAACAGTTGACCTGGGCGTGGATGAACTTCGTTGCCTGCTCCTGGATCGCGGCAACGACGGTCGGATGGCAATGGCCGGTACTCGTCACCGCGATGCCGCTCGTGAAGTCGAGATACTCCGTACCGTCGGACGTGGTGACGGTGCACCCCGACCCGGAGACCACGGGCAGGTCGGTGACTTGGAACCAGACGTCGGCGAGATGTGAGCCCATGGGCCGCAGGCTACGCGTCGGCGGGGTCGCTCCGAGCCGCCCACGCCGCGTTCGCAGCCGCGAACAATCGGGTCGTCCCGTCGAGGTCCCGCGGCCGTTCGACGAAGGTCTCCGGGTCCCACTCCGAGCGCTCAGCGTTGAAGAAATCCCCGCCGTAGACATGGAGCGCCACCGCGTACTCCTCACGCCGGTTCGCGACCGCGTGGATCACGTCGTCCCCCATCACCAGGACCTCACTCGCCGGAAGTTCCCGGCCGCCCGCGGTTTCGAGGCCACCCGGAGTGCGGCGGAAGAACTCGTTGTCCTCCTGCCCGCCGTACATCCCCACCACTGCGAACATCGCATGATCGTGGGGCATCAGGCGCATCCCGGGCGTCCACGCGATGTGCAAGACCGTGAGATCGTCGGCCCGGTGCAACAGCTTGATCCCACCCTCGACGATCGGCCCGATTGCTTCCGCCACCGAGTTCGGATCGGCGACCAACTCGGCGACGACATCGCGGATCGCCAGCTGCGGAGTGCTCTCGGCGCGGGCCCTTCGACACCGGTCGACGATGTCATCGATCTCGAGGGTCATGACCGCGAATCTAGGGCGGTTCAGGGCCGGACGCGGGTGAGCGGCTGCCCGTCGGTCCAGGCGGTCGGATCGCCGGGCTCCCACCGACCGCGCCCGAACGGTTCCTCCTCGATGCGCGCCCGAGCCATTCGCGTTGCGGCCCGGCCGGGCGGGAGCGACCACTCGCGACTCCGCTCGAACACTCGTTGGGTCGTCGCCTCGATCCGCTCGGTCGCGGCCAGTGCCCGCTCCCGCGCATAGCCCCGGAACTCCTCGGCGATGTTGAGGATGCCGCCGGCGTTCACGACGAAATCCGGCGCGTAGAGGATGCCGCGCGCCGCGAGCCGATCGTCGATCTCCTCGCCCGCGAGTTGATTGTTCGCGCCACCACACACGATCTCGCATCCGAGTGTGACGACGGACTCGGCATCGACCACACCGCCCAACGCGCACGGGGCGAAGACATCGCACTCCGTCGTGATCGCGGACGCGGGATCGATCACCGCGACCGGGATCTCGGTTGCGAGTGCAGCAGTGCGGTTCCCGTCGATGTCGCCGATCGACACCTGCGCATCCAACGCCGCCAAGAGTCGGGCGAGCGCGGCCCCGACCTTGCCGGCCCCTTGGATCACCACGTGTCGGCCCGCGAGCGAACTGGTCCCCCACCGTTCGGACGCCGCGGCCCGCATGCCGGCCAGGACACCCCGGGCGGTGACCGGCGAAGGATCGCCCGAGCCGCCGAGTGACTCGGAGACGCCGGTCACCCACGGAGTCACCCGGGCGATGCCATCCATGTCGGCCGTGGTCGCGCCGACATCCTCAGCCGCCAGGTACCGGCCGCCGAGTTCGTCGATCGCCCGACCCAACACCTCGAGTTGTTCCCGTGTGCGCGGCCGAGAGGGATCGGCCCATTGCACGACGGCCTTGCCGCCGCCTTGGTCGAGTCCGGCCGCCGCGGCCTTCAGCGACATCGCCTCCGAGAGGCGCAGCGCGTCCACGATGGCCGTGCCCTCGTCCGGGTAGTTCCAGAACCGGATACCGCCGAGTGACGGTCCCAACGCGGTCGAGTGGATCGCGATCACCGCGCGTAGGTCGACCTTGGGTTCCGCGACGAACACGACCTGCTCATGCCCGCGCTCCGCCATGATCTCCGAGATCTGCACTCGCCGAGCGTAGGACTACCCGGCGCGGCGCGGGTGAAGCGGCCGCGTCGGATTACCCGTTGGCGTCGTCGGCAGGTTCGAGCTCCAGCGCGAGCGAGTTTACGCAGTAGCGCATCCCCGTCGGTCGGGGGCCGTCGGGAAACACGTGGCCGAGGTGACCACCACAGCGCGCACACACGATCTCGGTCCGGGCCATCCCGTGGCTCATGTCGGTCCGCTCTTCGATCGCACCCTCATTGGCCGCAGCCCAGAACGACGGCCACCCACTCCCGGAATGGAACTTCGTGTCCGAGGCGAAGAGCTCCGCGCCACAGCCCGCGCACCGATAGAGACCGTCGACCTCGGTCTCGGTGTATTCACCGGTGAAGGCCCGTTCGGTCGCGGCCTCGCGCAAGACGGCGTACCGGTCGGGGCTCAACCGCTCACGCCAATCGGTCTCGGTCAGGCTCGTGGGGTCCGGCTCGGAGCTCATATGCCCAGGCTAGGGGCCCATCTCCACACAATCTCCACAGACTCGTCCCGACCCTCTCACCAGGGGCTCCGTATCCTTCTCGTGTGTCCTTCTCCGTGTCGTCCGCGCCCAGCGTGTGACCGCCCGCACGATTCTCGTCGTCGAGGACGAGCCCTCGATCGCCGACGCGATCGCGGCCCGACTCCGCTCCGAGGGATACGTCGTCGAAATCGCCGCCGACGGACCCAGCGGCGTCACGATGTGCCGCGAACTTCTCCCGGACGCGGTCGTGCTCGATCTGATGCTTCCCGGGATCGACGGTCTCGAAGTCTGCGAGCGCATCCAGTCCGACCGACCGGTGCCGGTCCTGATGCTCACTGCTCGCGATTCGGAGCAGGATCTGCTGGTCGGTCTCGGCGTCGGCGCCGACGACTACATGACGAAGCCGTTCAGCAGTCGCGAGTTGGTCGCCCGCGTGCACGCGCTCCTCCGGCGGGTCGAGCGGTCGCGCACCGACGGCGGATCGAGCAAACCCCCCGTGGCGATCACCATCGCCGACATCGACATCGACCCGACCACGCGCCGAGTCCACCAGCACGGAGAAGACGTTCACCTCACCCCGACCGAGTTCGACCTCATGCTGTTCCTCGCCGAAACCCCGGGCGCGGTCTACACGCGAGAGGATCTCCTCGAACAGGTCTGGGGCTACGCCGTGGCATCCGGCGTGCGCACCGTCGATTCGCACATTCGGGCGCTGCGCCGCAAGCTCGGCAACGACCTCATTCGCACCGTCCACGGCGTTGGGTACGCGATCGAGGAGGCGGCGTGAAGCATCTGCCGCCGAGGCCTCACGTCCCCGATCGTCCACTCGACGTGGTGACGTCCATCAAGGTGAAGCTCGCGACCCTCATCGTCGGCGCGGTCGGCATCACCGTCTTCGTCTTCTGGTTCTGCATTCGCATCATCAACCTCTGGCCCAGCGCCGCGGGCATCATCGCGGGCGCGGTCGCACTGCTGATGGTGAGCCGCATGGCCCGAGGGATGACATCGCCACTCCGCGAGATGGCGGCCGCGACCCAGGCCATGGCCAAGGGCGATTACAGCCAGACCGTCACCGCAACATCGCACGACGAAGTCGGACGTCTCGCCGCCGCGTTCAATCAGATGGCGGCTGAGCTCGCCGAAACCGATCGGGTCCGCCGCGACCTCGTCGCCAACGTGAGTCACGAACTGCGCACGCCGCTCACCTCGCTCCAAGCCACCCTCGAGAATCTCATCGACGGCGTGGCGCCGGCCGACCCGCACACCCTGCACACGATGCTGCATCAAGTCGAGCGACTCGGCCGCTTGGTGACCCAGCTCCTCGACCTCTCGCGGCTCGAAGCGGGCACGGTGCCCCTCGACCGCCATCCATTCGCGGTCGAGCCGTTGATCGCCCACGCGGTGCGCGAGCAGGAACTCACCGATTCCGGGATCGCGATCGAGGTGAGCGTCGACGACCACGACCTCGCGGCCGACGGCGACCCGGAGCGAGTGCATCAAGTGGTCGCCAACCTGTTGGAGAATGCGGTGCGCCACTCCCCCCAGGGAGGCTCGGTGCAAGTCCGAGCCCGGCGCAGCGCCGATTCGGTCACCATCGAGATCCTCGACGAAGGGCCGGGCATCACCCCCGGCGACGCCGAACGGGTCTTCGAACGTTTCTACCGGGCCGACAGCGCCCGCGCCGCCTCCGATGGCGGTGCCGGCCTCGGCCTGGCCATTGCCCGATGGATCGTCGACCTGCACGGCGGCGAGATCCACCCCGAACCTCGAGACCCGCACGGGTGCCGCATGGTCGTCACCCTGCCCGGTGCCCGATCCCTTCCCCGCCGACCCCAGGAGATCACCCAATGACCCTTGCATCTGTCGATGAGGCACTGCGTCGCATTCGTCGTGGCGAGATGGTTCTCGTCGCCGACGACGAAGACCGCGAGAACGAGGGCGACCTCACCATGGCCGCCGAGTGGGTGACTCCCGAAGCGATCAACTTCATGTTGCGATGGGCGCGCGGCCTGGTGTGCATGCCGACCCACCCGAGCTTTCTCGATCGGCTCGATGTTCCGCCGATGGTCGCGCCGGGCAACGCGGGCTGCGACACGGCATTCTCCGTTTCGATCGACCACGTGGGTTCGGGCAGCGGCATCGGTGCCGCCGATCGGGCCCACACCGTGCGTCAGTTCCTCGACCCCGCCGCGACGTCAACGGACTTCATCCGGCCGGGCCACGTCTTCCCCCTGCGCGCCCGCGAAGGCGGTGTCCGCGAACGACGCGGCCATACCGAAGCCGCCGTCGATCTCGCCCGGCTGGCCGGCCTCCCGCCCGTTGCGGTGATCTGCGAGGTGCTCCACGACGACGGCTCACCGGCGCGCATGCCGTTCCTGCAGCTCTTCGCCGAGGAACACCGCATCGCGATCATCACCGTCGATCAGATCGCCGAGCACCTCGACACCGTCCCATCTCGCACCGGCGACGGCACCGCCGCGAGCGGTCGCGCACCCCTGCTCCTCTGACCCACCCATCACCCCGTGCGATTCACACCCCGGGGTCTTCACCGACTTCGCGCAGTGCAGCCGCGACTGCGGCCCGCAACCGGCGCGCCGTCGCCGGTGCGAGATGGGCAACCAACCCGTACCCCGCACCGCCCCGCTCTTCCAGAGTGAGGCTCACGCGCGGTTCGCCGTCGTCGGACGCATTGGGATCGTCGGTCAGTCCGACCATCCACGAAATCGGTGGGAACTCCTCGTCCGCCGGGTGATCGTCGACGGCATCATCTATCGAACGGCGCATCCCGCGGACGCTAGACCCGGCAGCCCCATTCCGGCGTCAATAGCTCGTGCATGGCGCTACTCATTGACGCCGGAATGGACAACGGTCCAGGATCCGCTCAGGAGTTCGGCGCACCGCCACACCGTGAGCCAGGGAGCCGTGACATGGCCACGCAACTCGACATCACCGTCGAACGCAGGATGCCCGTCGCGGCCGAGCGGATCGCGGCGGTGATGTTCGATCCGGCCCAGGACCAGACGTGGATGAAGGCACTCAGCGGGGTCGACGTGCTCGATCAACCCGTCGCCATCGGCGCACGCGTCCGCCGGCATGCCCGCTTCATGGGGAAGGACATCTCCTGGATCACCGTCGTCCGGGACTACGTGCCGGGCCGGCGACTCGAACTCGACATCGCCGAGGGCCCGTTCGTGGGGGTCGTGACGTACGAGATCACGGCGACGGGCGACTCGTCGAGCGTGGTCCGGATACGCAACGTCGGTTCGCCCGGTCAGTTCGCGTGGATGCCGGGATTCCTCATTCGCATGGCAATGCGTTCGTCGTTGGCCAAAGACCTCAGGCATCTCGAGGCCGCCGCGACCACGTAGGGCACCGTCAGGTTCAGGTCGTGAGCGAGATGACGAGGAGTGCCTGCGCGACGTGATAGGTGACGATGATCGTGATCGGTTGCCACGGACGCGATCGCACGAAGCGATCTTCCCCGATGAATGAGTCCGAGACCATGAACAGCACGGCGCCGATCGCGGCAACGACGTTGCCGCTCGCCACTGCGCTGCTCACCATCACCAGGATGGTCAGCACGTAGGCCACCACCGGCGCGACCAACTCCGAGTGACCGGCGACGCGGATCCCGCGCACCAAACGCGTCCCGAGCACGCCCGTGATCAGAACGATCGGGAGCGCGAACCACCAGTTGCCCTCGGACGCCTGATTCAAGCCGACGACGTACGCGATGTGGCCGAGCAAGAAGGCGGCCAGCCCCGGGACGAACGCGTCCGTCGGCAGCATGAGGAACACGTCGCCGGCCAGCGAGAGCACCAGCGCGATCACGAACCAGGTGCGCTGCGTCGATGACCTCGGGTCGAGGGCGACCGCCGCCGCGATCATCAGGACGAGCGTCAACGGCTTGTACACGTAGATGCCGGTCGGACGGCGGCGCACCACCGAGACCCAATTGCCGAGTGCCGCGATCCCCGCGGCGATCATCAGGCCGTTCGTGAGCGTCGTCACCTCAGGGACTCAACCGCTGAATCGTCCAGGCGTCACCGACGCGGGTATAGGTGACCCGATCGTGCACGCGGTCGGCTCCGCTCTTCCAGAACTCCATCCGCGTGGGCGTGATGCGGTACCCGCCCCAATACGGCGGGAGCGGCACCTCGCCCGGGTACTCCGCCTCGGCCGCCGCCAACTGCGCCTCGAGCGTCGCCCGATCAGGAATCGGCCGGCTCTGGTGCGATGCCCACGCGCCCAGCTGATGGCCCCGCGGCCGGTGCGAGAAGTACGTGGCCGACTCGTCGCGACTCACCCGCTGGGCCGTCCCTTCGATGCGAATCTGGGCATCGAGTTGGGGCCAGTACAACACCGCGGCGATCGCCGAGTTCTCGGCGAGTTCGCCGCCCTTGCGACTCTCATAGTTCGTGTAGAAGACGAAGCCCCGAGCATCGAACCCGCGGAGCAGGACGACCCGGGCCGACGGCCGCCCATCCGGCGTCGCCGTGGCGACGGTCATCGCCGCGGCGCGGTCCCCGGTGGCCTCGACCGCGGCCGCATGC
>JAENVU010000356.1 GCA_016650415.1 Acidimicrobiia bacterium | reverse complement strand
TATTTCCTCCGGCCCGGCCGCGTGGATCTGCCGGTGATCTTCGACGTGAACCGGGATCGTGACGGGGGCTCGTTCTCGGCCCGCCACGTGCGGGCCGTCCAGGACGGCGAGGTGATCTTCTCGATGCTCGCCTCCTTTCACAAGCACCGCGATTCGCCCACGTTCGACGCGGTCCCGACCCGCGACGCACCGGACCCCGAGACCCTGCGGTCGCGCCCGTCGATTGCGTCGCTCGTCGAAGTGCGGGAGGTGACGCCGACCCGGATCCTCAAACGCCAGATCCGACACCCGGATTGCGTCTGGGTGCGCACCACCACGCCACTGCCCGATGATCCGCTCGTCCATACGTGCGCGCTGGCCTATGCATCCGATCTCGGGTCGGGGTTCGGTCAGACCCAGGTGCCCGGCCTGGCGACCGGCGGACCGAGTATCGACCACGCCGTGTGGTTCCATGCGCCGCTCCGCGCCGACGAGTGGATGTTGCTCGAGCTCGCGCCGCGCAAGGCGCTCTCGTCGCGTGGCGTCTACGACGGATCGCTGCGCAACGTCGACGGCGCGCTCGGCGCGGTGATCGCCCAGGAGATGCTCCTTCGCGAGCTGGTCCTCGACGACGAGATGATCCAACGAGTGGCCGACTTTCTCGGCGTGACCCCCGAGGACTGACCCGCGGTTCGCCAACTTCACGACCGACTAGGGACTTCCGGTCCTTCCGCTCGCGATGACCGATCAGTACCGTTGGTGTTTCGGAGTACTCGAAGGAGGACCACATGGCTGGTACCAGCAATAGCACCACAGGGATCGAATCCGTACTCGAGCGGTTGGGCACGGCGACCGATCAGCTCACGAAGGCATCCGAGAAGCAGGCTCGCGACATCGAGCGGCAGCTGAAGCAACTGTTGGACCGCGGCGAAGCCTCCACCGAGCGCTTGCTCAAGGCGATCGACAAGGAGATCCAGGCCCAGCTCGTGAGCTTGCGGCGAGAGTTGCGAGACCTCGAGCGGCGAGTCGGCAAGATGCGGGCGGCAGGAGTCGAAAGGATCTCCGCGGCGAAGGCCGCGAAGAAGAAGACCGCCGCAAAGAAGAGCCCGGCGAAGAAGAAGGCCGCGAAGAAGAAGACCGCCGCAAAGAGCCCGGCAAAGAAGAAGGCCGTGAAGAAGACCGCCGCAAAGAAGAGCCCGGCGAAGAAGAAGGCCGTGAAGAAGACGGCGGTCAAGAAGAAGGCCGTGAAGAAGAGCCCGGCGAAGAAGAAGGCCGTGAAGAAGGTCGCCGCGAGCTAGGTCGTCTCTCGAGCTCGGTCGTCTCTCCAGGACGCGACGCGGATTCCGGTCGGGTTCATTGATCACGATCTCATCACAATTCGGTGGCCGCTCCATCATGTCGGTTCGGTAGAACCAGGAGATGACGAGGAGCGCACGATGATCGACGTGACGGGTGAGGCGGCCGAAGACACCGCAGGGACCGATGCCACCACTGCACCGGTGGCATCGGAGCCGACACCGACCGTGGATCGGCGGAGTCTGCTGCGCCGGCCGTGGGCCGCGCTCCTCGCCGTTGCCGGGGGCGGCGCGGTGCTCGCAGCGTGTGACATCACCTCGTCGCCGTTTCGGCGTTCGGTCCACATGGTGCGCCGGCTCACCTACGGGGTGACCCCGGCCACCCGAATCTGGTTCGAGGCGCACGGCGAGGCGGCCTGGCTCGACGAACAGCTCGATCCGGCGCGGCTGAACACGAGTGCCGTCGACTCGAAACTCGCGTCGTTTCGGTCGCTGTCGATGACCGCTCCGGAGCTTCTCGCGGCATATCCTGATACGGGCTCTGCCGCGATCGCGGCCGGCGAACTCCGGATCGCGGCGGTGATTCGTGCGGTCGAGAGTCCGGCGCAGCTCTTCGAGCGGATGGTGGAGTTCTGGTCCGACCACTTCAACGTGACCGCACAGGGCCGGGTCCAACAGTTGTTGAAGATCGTCGAGGACCGCGACGTGATGCGGACTCACGCGCTCGGCCGGTTCAAGGATCTGCTCGTCGCCGACGCGTCCAGCCCGGCGATGCTGCTCTACCTCGACAACTACCTGTCGAAGGTCGGAGCGATCAACGAGAACTACGCCCGCGAGCTCTTGGAGCTGCACACGTTGGGCCATGACAACGGCTACGTGTACGACGACATCGTGAATACCGCTCGGCTCTTCACCGGGTGGTCGATCGACTCGGCGACCCAGGGTGGCTTCCTGTTCCGGACCGCGAACCACGACACCGGTCCGATCACCATCATGGGCTGGACCCGCCCGAGTACCGGCAGCGGGTACGACCACGGCGTCGACTTCTTGCACTGGCTCGCGATGCGACCGCAGACCGCGGAGCACGTGTGCCGCAAACTCGCAGTGCGGTTCGTCGCCGACGATCCCGATCCCGCACTGATCACCGCGATGACCAACGCCTGGTTGAGCAACGACAGTCGGATCATCCCGGTACTCCGTGCGATGGTGGCCCACCCGGCGTTCAACTCGGCCGCGGGAAAGAAGTTCAACCGCCCCTTGGACTACATCGCACAGATGCTCCGAGCCCTCGATGCGCGAATGAGTACTTCGGGGAGCGTGACCCAATACCAGGCGTTCGGCCGGGTCCTCTCGGGCCTGGGTCAGGTTCCGTTCTCGTGGCCGGCACCGAACGGATTTCCGGACACCGAGCCCGAGTGGCTGAGCACCGGAGGGCTGATCGCGCGATGGAACTTCGTCGGCGACGTACTCGCAGGTGCGTACCCGACGATCACGTTCGACGGCGGTACGTTCCGTTCGGGGCTCGATGGAAGAACGGCGGCCGAGATCTACGACCGCACCGCCGAGGCTTTGGTGCTCGAGACGATGACCGACGTCGGCCGATCGTTCCTCAATACGCAGACGGGTTGGACCGACGGGTACCGCCCGACCGCAGCCGAGATCAACGCGCAGCTTCCCGTGATCGGCATCGCCATCCTGGCCTCGCCCGATGCGCAGTACCGGTAGGAGGACGACCGTGACCCTGACCCCGACCCGCCGCACGTTTCTCAAGGGCAGTGCCGTGGCCGCCGGTGCTGCCGCGGCCGTTGGCACCGGTGGCGTCACGCTGTCGACGCTGACGAATGCGACGCCCGCCGGCGCGGCCACCGGAACCGGCCGACTCGTGGTGGTGTTCCTCCGCGGCGGCCAGGACCACCTCAGCACGGTCGTGCCCTATACGCGCCCGAGTTACTACGCCGCGCGGCCGACCATCGCGATCCCGGCGAACGCGGTGCTCGATCTCGACGGTGAGTGGGGGCTCCATCCGGCCGTGCCTCGCCTGCACAGCCTCTACCAGGCCGGGCGCCTGGGGGTCGTCGCGTGCGTCGGGAACCCCGCCCACGACGAGAGCCACTTCGGCGCCCAGGATCTCTGGGAGTACGGGGCGACGAGTCTGACCGGGGTCAGCCAAGGGTGGATCGCCCGGTGTCTGAACGCGACGGCGAGCCCGTCGGATTCGGTGTTTCGGGCGATCACCGCGGCCGACCGCGTGGACCTCAGTCTGCGGGGCTACTCCGCGTTGGGAGTCGGCTCGATCGCGAGCTTCGGCCTCGGTGGCGTGTCCGGGCGTACGACCGGGCTCGAGCCGCTGTTATCGCACGAGTACGGAGGAGTCGCGCCGGTCGAGGTCACGGGGCGTCGGGCGCTGGACGCGATCGACGAACTCGGTGCCGTGACGGGTTCGAATGCGAATGACCCGGTGAAGCGCGCGTTCGCAGACCTCGCGACGCTGTTCGACCGTGATCTCGGGGTGGAGGTCGCGACCATCAACACGTACGGCTGGGATACCCACGCCAACATGGGAACGGCGACGACCGGCTCCATGCGCGACTTGCTGGCCGGCCTGGATTCGTACTTGGCCGATTTCCAGGCCGATCTGGACGCGCGTGGCGTCGCCGACGTCACGACCGTGGTGATGACCGAGTTCGGTCGCCGGTATGACCAGAACGGCACCGGCGGGCTCGACCACGGCAACGGGATGGCGATGTTGGTGATGGGCGCACGGGTGAACGGCGGTCATGTCTACGGAACTTGGGAGGAGCCGGTGGTGGAACACGGCGCTCGCGACGTTGCTGCGACGACCGACTTCCGCGATGTGCTCGGTGGCCTCAGCGCTGCGGTGCTCGGCGTGTCGCCCACCACGATCTTCCCCGGACACTCCTACACGCCGGTGGGCGTGGTCTCGTAGCTCGCCGGCCGATGAATCGGGCGGCGTGGAGCCGACCTGGACGGACGTGACCCACGGGCGCATACTGATTCCGTGAGTGAGCGAGTCTCGCTGACGGTCGCGTTGTCGCTCGTCGCCGCGTTCCTCTACGCGGTGAGCAACGTGCTCGAGCAGGGCGAAGCTCAACAGATGCCGGGCGAGTACTCGTTGCGGCCCTCGTTGATCGTCCGCCTCGCGGCCCGGCGGCGCTGGCTGATCGGTTTCGTGGCCGACGCCGGCGGGTACGTGGTGAGCGCGGGCGCGCTCGCAATCGGGGCGGTCGTGTTCGTCGCGCCGATCCTGTCTCTCGGGCTGCTCATCTCGATGCTGCTCGGCGCGTTGGTCGAGCATCGCCGGGTACCAATCGGGGATTGGATCTCGGCCTTCCTGCTGTGCGGAGGTTTGGTGCTCTTCCTGTTCGAGGTGTCGCCGACCGGGGGTGGTGCGGTCGCGCCGGCGCGACGCTGGGCGTTCGCGGCACCGGGCATCGTCCTGGTCATACTGATCCTGGTCGTTCTCGCGCGCCGGGCCCCGAATGCGACGCGCAGCGCGTTGCTCGGTGTGGCCGCCGCGGTCGCATTCGCGAGCGGCGCCGTCTTGACCAAGGCGTTCGTCCATTTTCTCGGAGAGGGCCCGGTCGCATGGGCGCCACACTGGGAGCCCTACGCGATGGCGGTCGCGATCCTCGGTGGACTGCTGCTCGTGCAGTCCGCGTTCCAGGCCGGTTCGCTCGCCGCATCGGTGGCCGGCATCGAGGCCACGGAACCCCTGGTTTCGGTGGTCCTCGGCGTCACGCTTCTCCATGAACGAGTCGCGTTGGATTCTCCGACTCGTGTCGCCAGCGTGGCCGTCGCGTGCGTGGCCGTGGTGTGGGCGCTCGTCTCACTGGCGCGTTCGGAGAACCGCGAGG
>JAENVU010000355.1 GCA_016650415.1 Acidimicrobiia bacterium | reverse complement strand
TGGACCAGGAAATGTTGGAGAATCTCGTCGTCGATCAACGCGGTCATGCCCGCCACATCCCCCGCCTTCTGCGCCGTGCGCAGGGCCTCGGTGGTCCCCGGCCTGCCGATCTGCTCGAACACGAACGCGTAGTTGGGCGTCGAGCCGTAGAAGCCGATCATGGTGCGGGTGGTCTCGCGCCACTGCGCCCGCTCCTCCGCGGTGTCGCCCGCGGCGGTGAAGGCCGGGACGAACACGGTGAAGTCGTCGAGCGCATCGGTGCCGCGACCAACCCGCAGGTTCGGGAGGAGGGTCTCCTCGTGATAGGTCGGCGAGTTCAAAGGGTGGACGTGCACACCGTCGGCGACGGCCGCGGTCATGCGCAGCATCCACGGATTGACCGCCGCCAGATCGACGGGCGGGTCGGGCACGTCGATCGGGCCCGGCGACCACATCGCCGGGAGTAACGACAGGTCGTAGAACTCGCCGTGGTAGTCGAGCTTCTCGCCGCGGAACCCGGCGAAGCACGCCTTGACCGCCTCGACGTACTCCCGCAGCCTCGGCCCGGGATGTTCGAACGCCGACGAGTAGCGCCGTTCGATGTGAGCCCGCACCTGCGTGCCGAGCCCGAGCCGGAACCGTCCACCCGAGGCCTGGGCCAACTCCCACGCGGTCGAGGCCGTCACCATCGGACTGCGCGCAAACGCGACCGCGACGCCGGTCGCGAGATCGAGGTCGACGTTGGCGAGTGCCGCCGCCGCCACCGAGAGGTACGCGGTCCGGCCCGATTCGGTGATCACCAGACCGGCGAACCCCGCGTCGGCGGCATCGGCCGCCATGGTTCCGAACTCAGCCAGCTTGGTGCCGCCGGTCATCACGTGGACTTTCATGCGGCGCAGTCTGGCCCATTCCCCGCGTGACTTCAGTTTTGTCCAAGAAACCGCCGATAACCCTCCAAACTTCATGTGAGGGGACAAACAGATGAGTTTCTGGACGACGGGTGCAGTCAGGGTCAAGGTGGCCGGCGCGATCGTCGCCGCGATCTCGGTGGGCGGATTCGCCGTGGCCGCCGCGAGCGTGGCCAAGGAGCCGACCCCAACGATTCATGCCTCCGAGGTCACCACGCCCACCGACCCGCCGGTGACCGACACGTCCGAAACCACGACCCCGACCGACCCGCCGGTGACCGACACGTCCGAGACCACGACCCCGACCGACCAGCCGGTGACCGACCCGGCCACACTGCCGACCGACGCACCGGCCACCACGACGCCGTGCGTCAACCACGGGGCCGCGGTGTCCCAGGTCGCCCACGAGGCGGAGCACGGTCCGGGCCACGGTGCTGCGGTCTCCGCAGCCGCCCACAACCACGACGGTGAGTGCGAGCACCACGACGTGGCCGAGGTCGACGACGATCAGGACGAGGCCGAGCACCAGGTTGCACCCGCGACCCAATCGTCCGAGAACCGCGGACACGGCGGTGGGCACGGCGGTGGCCACGGGGGCGGCGGCGACTGAGCGAGAGGAAAGGGGTTCGCCTACTCCTCGAGGTCGTAGTCCTGGCCGAGGTGCGTGATCGGGGTCTCGCCCATCATCCACCGCAACGTGTTCTTCAACTTCGTGAGCTGGATGAACAGGTCGTGCTCGGGGTAGAGACCCGGCGGAACCTGCGGCGACTTGTAATAGAAGCTCAGCCACTCCTGGATCCCGCCGAGACCCGCCCGCTGCGCGAGGTCCATGAAGAGCACGAGGTCGAGTGCGAGCGGCGCCGCGAGGATGGAATCGCGACAGAGGAAGTCGACCTTCATCTGCATCGGATACCCCATCCACCCGAAGAGGTCGATGTTGTCCCAGCCCTCTTTGTTGTCGCCGCGGGGCGGGTAGTAGTTGATCCGCACCTTGTGGTACACGTCGCCGTACAGCTCGGGATACCGTTCCGGTTCGAGCACGTCTTCGAGCACGCCGAGCTTCGAGACCTCCTTGGTCTTGAAGTTCTCGGGATCGTCGAGCACCTCACCGTCGCGGTTGCCGAGGATGTTGGTGGAGTACCAACCGGAGAGGCCGAGCATCCGGGCCTTGAGCATCGGGGCGAGCACCGTCTTCAACAAGGTCTGACCGGTCTTGAAGTCCTTGCCCGAGATCGGTACGCCGTTCTGCTCTGCGTAGCGACGCAACACGGGCGTGTCGACTGCGAGGTTCGGCGCACCGTTCGCGAACGGAACGCCTTCCTGCAACGCGGCGTACGCGTACAACATCGACGGTGCGATCGACGGGTCCT
The DNA here is from genome assembly GCA_016650415.1 of Acidimicrobiia bacterium. Classification (GTDB taxonomy): domain Bacteria; phylum Actinomycetota; class Acidimicrobiia; order IMCC26256; family JAENVU01; genus JAENVU01. The sequence continues at coordinate 3,832 of JAENVU010000355.1, read as the reverse complement.
CGGCGTCGATCGCGGCTTCGAACGATTCGAGGTCCTGGTGCGTCGGGCCGGCCTCGATGTAGATCTCGGTGGAGCCGCACCAGATCATCACGACCCGGTCGCAGAGGTTCTCGTCCTTGAACGTGTTGATGTCGGCACGGATCTGATCGAGCATCGCCCGCTTCGACGTCGACGCCATCACGTTCGAGCCTTCGAGCCGCTTCACGTAGGTCGCGTCGAACGCGGCCGGCATCGGCCGAATCGCACGCAGCGCGTCTCCGATGCCTTCGAGGTGGCGGCCCTGGTCGAGCACCCCGGCCCGACTGGCGGCGGTGTAGGCGTCGTCCGGGAACGGGTCCCACGCGCCGAACACGATCTGGTCCAGGCTCGCGAGCGGGACGAAATCCTGGATGCGCGGAACGTTGTCGTCGGTGCGCTTGCCGAGCCGGATCGTGCCCATCTGGGTCAGCGAGCCGACGGGGACCTCGTCACCGCGCTTGGCCAACTCGACGCCGGCGATCAGGGTGGTCGTCACTGCACCGAGGCCGACGCAGAGGACGCCGAGCTTGCCGTCGGCGGGGGCAACGGTGGGAGACGGGGGCGAAGTTGTCATGGCCTGACCCTACGACACGCCCCCCACCTAGGCTCGGCCCATGAGCGTCGCTGAGATCCCTCTCATTCCCGTGCCGGCCGCGCCCGCCGGGCACTCCTACGCGCGTATCACCGTGGACCCGCACTCCGGGGTCGGTGGCGCCGTCATCTCGGGCGTGAACCTGGCCGAGCCGCTCGACGACCAGACCGTCGCCGAGATCCGCCGCGCGCTCCTCGACCACACGGTGGTGTTCTTCCGCGGCCAATCACTGAGCTCGCAGCAGCAGGTCGATCTCAGCCACCGGTTCGGGCCGTACAGCCGCGTGCCATTCGTCGAGCCGATCGCCGATCACGCCGAGGTGATCGCCGTGGTTCGGGAAGCAACCGAGACGCAGTCGTTCTCGTTCGGCGGGATCTGGCACTCGGACTTCTCGTTCCTCGCCGAGCCGCCCGCGTTCTCGATGCTGCACGCACTCGAGATTCCGCCCTACGGCGGCGACACCCTCTGGGCGAACCAGTACCTCGCGTTCGAGACGCTCTCCCGCGGCCTCCAACGGGCGCTGCGCGCCATCGACGGCCTGCACAGCGCACGCGATGCGTACTCACCGAAGATGCAGGCGGTGCACGACATGTTCGCGGGCATGACCGTGAAGACCAGCGAAGATGCGAACCGGGTCCAGGCCCATCCGGCGGTGCGGGTCCATCCCGAGACGGGACGGGAAGCTCTCTACCTGAATCAGCAATACACCATTGGGCTCGCCGACTGGTGGCCGACCGAGCAGAAGCCGCTGCTCGACTTCCTGTTCGCCCATGCCACCCAGGATTCGTTCACGTGTCGGTGGCAGTGGTCCGTCGGCGACGTTGCCTTCTGGGACAACCGCTGTGTCCAACACATGGTGATGGGCGACGTGCGCGGCCACCGCCGGGCCATGCACCGCACCACCGTCGCCGGCGACGCGCCCGCGCGCTGACGATCCGACCCAGGGAGACCCATGACGACTGCACTCATCACCGGAGCGTCCGGCGGTATCGGCCTCGAGATCGCGCGCGTCCTCGCTCCGGACCACGACCTCGTCCTCGTGGCCCGCTCCGCGGCGAAGCTCGAAGCACTCGCCGAGGAACTCGGCGGCGCGCGCGTGATCGCCGCCGACCTCGCGGACCCGGCGGCCGTCGCGAAGATCGCGGCCGAAGTCCCGAGCATCGACGTGTTGGTCAACAACGCGGGCGTCGGCGATTTCGGACCCTTCGCCGACGCCGACCCGGACAAGACGCTGGCAATGATTCAGCTGAACGTCACGGCCCTCACCGCCTTGACCCGCACGTACCTCCCGGGGATGCTCGAGCGCGGCGCGGGCAAGGTCATGAACGTTGCGTCGACGGCGTCGTTCCAACCGGGACCGTTGATGGCGGTGTACTACGCGACGAAGGCGTACGTCTTGTCGTTCACCGAGGCGCTCGCCGAGGAGACCCGTGGGACCGGCGTGACCGTCACGGCATTGTGCCCGGGGCCCACGACGTCCGGCTTCCAAGCCGCCGCCGACATGGAGTTGTCCCCGCTCGTCGCGAACAAGAAGCTGCCGACCTCGGCCGAGGTCGCCGCGTTCGGGGTGAGGGCCATGGACAGGGGAACTGCGGTTGCCATCCCCGGTGCATTGAACAAGATCATGGCGAGCGGCGTGCGGTTCACTCCCCGCCCGATCATGCGCCGCGTCGTCCACAAACTCCAAGCCACCAAACCCAGCTAGAAGGGTCAAGAGGCCGACGTCCAGCGCCACCGACCCGCACCTCAAACACCCAAGTACGTGACGTCGGCCGTGGCCCGAGCGGCCCGGCCCGCAGGGCCAGGAGCGGGAGTCACGTCCAGTTGCTGGCGAGTTCGCGGCTCGGGACGTCGAGGCTGACCCCTCGGAGCAGCAGCACCTCCGCGACGATGAACGCGACGCCGGTCACGACGATCCATCCCAACGCCACCACGTAGGCGACGCCCAGCCGGACGGCACGAAACCCGTCGGCCGTATCGAGCGTGGTCGAGACCAGGATCACGGCGAACGCAACGGTCATGGCCGCGACCATGCCGACGACCAGACCCGGCAACCCCTCGTGCACTCGGGGCGAGCCCGTCCCCCGATTCGCGACCAGCACCGCACTCACCCCGAACGTCCAGATCCCGACGACTGCGAACGCGCTCACCGCGTCGCTGGGCCGATGCCAACCCGCGGCCAACGTCATGGCCGCCATGCCACAGGCGTAGAGCGCGCCCAGCGTCGCCGCCCATGGTCGCAGCCGCACCGGTGCGACGAGCACCAGTGCGGCCGCCAGCGACGCCGCGACGGTGCTGTGGCCGCTGGGCAGCGTGTTGAACGGGATCAAGTTGTTCACGCCGTCGATCAGGTCCGGCCGATGCACGAAGTGCTTGTAGATCTGGGTCGTGGCGTTCGAACCGACGATGACCGCACCCACGCCGACCGCCAAGAGCCATCGACCGCGTGCGGCGGCAATGCCGACCAAGGAGATGCCGAAGAACGCGAGTGATCCGACCGAGATGGTCCGGAGCAGCTGGTCCGAGCGGTGGGCCGTCAGCGCGTGTTGCACGACCTGGCCGCGCAACGCAGCATCGTCGAGGCGCTGTCCGGAGCTGGTCCTCACGAAGACTCCGGTCAAGACGATCAACACGACGGCGCAGCACGCGGCGGCGATCAGCATCCGTACGATGACGCGACGTTGCTTGATCGGGTCACCACGCCGAGAGGGGGCGACCGGGAGCGCCGTCACGATCGACGACGGGCGTCGACGGTTGCTGCGGTCGACGTCATGAAATCGGCACCTTCCACCCGTCAGGAACTGCGAGGATCAGTGGGTGAATCCACTCGACAACCCGGTCTGGCACGCCCTGACCGGGCCGCAGGCCAACGTAGCCGAGGGCGACGCGCGGGCCTGTCGCTACCGACCCGAGTTTTCCGTGTTCTCCGGGCTACCGGACGAGCCCGACGACGCGGCATGGGACGCGCTCGCGACGCTGTCCACCGGACCCGCGCTCCTGCTCCCGCCGCTCGAACCGGTCCGGGGTTGGAACCCGCTCGGTACGGTCGCCGTGCACCAAATGGTCCTCGACCGGCGGCCGGAATCGGAAATGACAGCCGCACGCGCGCTCGGCGCCGATGATCTCGTCGAACTCACTGCCCTCGTGACCGCCACCGAGCCCGGGCCGTGGGCGGAGCGCACGCACGAACTCGGTCGGTTCTTCGGCGTACGCGTCGACGGG